>NZ_DDYV01000213.1:0-5471 GCF_002348205.1 Desulfobacter sp. UBA2225
GCAATCGCGCAGTGCTAAACACCCTGGCGACTATGGCAGCGCTTGCGGATAAGGCGCTTGCCGAGAGGGTCTGGCGGGCTATATCAAATAATAAAAGACCCGAGCGGGCCACTTTTAATAAAAAGGTGGATCAGAAAAGCAGATGGGGATATGAGGAGCTTAAGGCTCTGATCAGCTATGCCAATCGTGAAGGATTAGACCCTGTGGTCATTAAAGGGTCTTACGCCGGAGCCATGGGTATCCCTCAATTTATGCCCTCCAACGCGCTCTCGCTGGCAAAGGACGGCAATACGAACGGGCGGGTGGATTTGTTTGACCATGATGACGCCATTTTTTCCGTAGCCAACTATTTAAAACACCATGGCTGGAAATCAGGCCTCAGTCGTCAGCGCCAGCACGAAGTCCTGTTTCAGTATAACCATTCCAACTATTACGTAGATGCACTGCTTAAGATTTCAGACAAGTTGAAATAACGGCAAATGCTTGACCTGCAGCAAAACGTGAGACCAATATCAATTGGTTTATAAAATATCGGGGGAAAATTAAATGACACCCAATGAACTTCTTTTATACATTCTTCTCATTGTCGGCCTCTCCTTTGTATTGACTATGATTGCTTTGATCGACCTGCTAAAAAAAGATTTCCCCACGCCAAAAGAAAAATTTGTTTGGCACCTTGTGGCCATTGTTCCGGTCATCGGCTGGCTTTTCTATTTTGCCCTGGGCGCTAAAAAGGGTACCCGTAAAAAGTTTGATTCATAGTAAATAGCATAGAAAAAAGTGTTTAGTATGGATATCCTATAGGTCTAAGATGCTTTAATTTTAATTTTGATTGACTTTTAAATCCAATCATAATAAGTATTCACCGCACATAATGATTATGTGGTCCCATCGTCTAGCGGTTANNTCTCACGCCGGAAACCCGGGTTCGATTCCCGGTGGGATCACCACCTTGATAATAAAGGCTTTCAGCGGTTTTCTGAGGGCCTTTTGTTTTTGTGAAAAAAGTCGCTCCCCACACTATTCCCCACACCCAAGAACTTTTTCGTTATTCCCCACACCTTGGGTATGGCCTTTCAACCGGCTGGGATTTTTTCCCCTGGCAGGATAAGAGTCTCGGTTCGGCTAAAAATATTGTCACTCACAAGAGCAGAAGCCGCAAAAGGAGCAAAAGCCCCAATCGAATTGTTTTGCTGATTTAATCCACGATCCCCGGCGGTTGGTATAGTTGCCTTCGGTATGACTTGACTCGTCCAGAGAACGAAAAATACAAGGTCGTTTTTTCACCAGGGCTTGGGAAAACATGGGTCACGTTATAAAACTCCTGAAAATTCAGGAGATAATGTGGGGATGCCCCTCAATTTATGCTGCCCACGGCAATAAGTCTTCATGTATCTCATGCCTCATAGACTGGTTCAATAAAACCGTCTGAATGATTTTAAACACCCGGCCATAAATCCCAGGATGTTTTGATTCACGGGACCCGGCCACATTCAAGACTTGAATGTCTGTTCTGTTTAACCACTCTTTCAATGTTTCTGCCGGGAATAACTCCTGGGACAGGTCAACATAAAGAAAAGGCCGTCCATGTTTTTGACATAACCGCCGCGTTAAAGCAGAGCCCCCGGATAGTGTTCCGAAGCTGAAAACAACCGTGCCATCAGAATCAATAATGTTCTGTTCGGTCCTCTTTGGATAACCTCCCCGGGTCATGGTCTGGAACTCAGTATATCTTCCAGGTAGCGGCCCTTTTTCTGTCTTCCTTCCCTTCGGCAGCCAGCCACCATAGGGAACACCACACGAAATTCCTGCATCAGCCCCGGCAATATCAGCACCGGTCTGACCTCCTGAGATTATTTTTTTTATCATCTGATTTGTTCTCCAATCATTGTGTGTAAAAGCCCCCGGCAGGGAAACGTCACCACCAAGGGCAAGAAACTAATTTGAATTTGTTTATTCACCCTGCGGCGTGGTTCTGCTTCTGTTTTTTAAATGAACCCTTTCCATGGCGTCTTCTATTGCCAGGGCTTTCCCTCTGATTTCATTCCAAAGGATTGTTCCTCGGGTGTCTATATCTGACAGATCGGGGTGCAATTCCTCCTCAAGCATACGCAGAAGTTCGTTTAACGGTTTAATCCCGTAGTAGATTATTTCCGAATGGGTAGTGGCGTCGTGTAAAAACATGATTGAAATTCCTCTCAAAATAAAAATTGGGGTTACTCCCTGGGTAGTGGATACCACCAGGGTTTATAATTATTTTCGGGCTATGCGGGCCTCCGGGATTTTCCGCCATTCCATGGCACCATCATACGGGTTACCGCCAACGGCCAGCCACATTTTATTATTTTCATCAATTGCAACACAGCCCGGTTCCCAGTGCTGCGGATCTCTGAGTTCATTCATCCAGCCGGATACTTCGTTTTCAAAAATTACAACCACGCCGCCCTTGAGGTCTGGCCGTTCATTTTGTCTGAATTCGTCGGCTATTTTTTTCTTAAATTGCATAGGTGGTCTCCTTTCCCTGCCCGGCAAGCTGTTTAAGTCCTGGCAGGTGAAGAAGACAATCTAACCCGATCCCGGCGGCATGTGCTTGATAAGCCCGGACAAAATCCCGGAACCACCATTTCAAGTCTGACTCAGCAACATAAGCAGCCCATGAGCCATACCTCCACCTGGTGGACATCAAGTATTGTGTAATAGTATCCTCGAATTCAGGGATTACCCCTTTGCCGTATCTGTGCAGGTGATCAAGGACCTTTCCGGCTTCTATTTCTGCCCGGTCCTTCACGCTGATCTTGCCACCCATGGCCTCGATAATATCGGCTGTTGTGGGCATGGTGTTGTATTTATGGTCCCTGATAAGCTTCACAGCAGCTTCGGATACCTGGTCAATGGAGAATTCCTTCAAGGCTTCAAATCTAAGCTTTAAGCCTGCGCTGGTGAATGTTGCCCCTGGATAATTATCTGCAATTGCCAGCATGATATCCGTAAATGCTTTGATATCTTGTTTTTCCATGATTAAGCCTCCGCACACATTGCGTCTACATCAACGCCCATTTCCATCAGGAATTGAGCAGCAACCATGCAATTTGTATCCATGGCTTTGTTGCCGGTCACCGTACCGTTTGGGAATTTAGCCCGTGGGTGAACCCATGCTGAACCATAAGCGCCCGGTCCCTGCATTGATTCAAGGAAGCCCACAGCCCATTTGTTTTTAAGCGTCTTATCCAAATAAGCCTTGTACTGCATACTCCCGCCCCGGACATTGGCGCCTGCATAAGCAATGGCCTCTTTCACCTCCCGTTCCGGGTAATCCACAATGGCCTTGTTCACCAGGGACAAAACCACAGGGCTCCGGTGCTGTGAAGGAATTAAATTTATAATCTCATGGGTGGGAGACGACGACGACGGCAAAGAAAGAACCTGGTCACAAATAACCGGCTCTGCCTCGCGCGCGCAAGTAGTCGTTGTTACCCTCAGTATTTGTTTAATATCAGTATTTATTATAGGGGCGGTTTGCTTGATTACGGTTTTCGACATATGGTTTTCCGCAATGTTGGCATCCTCAATATGGGCTTTCTTGGCTTGTATCGGCATGGTGCTTGGTTCCGGTTCGGGGTCCCCCAGGGTGATCAACTCCGGTTCGGCATCCTCGTTGTCTGGCCTCTCGGGGAGAACTGTCCCCTTGCAGGAAGAGGCGCGTTGTTCTGGTGCCGGGCGATCCCCGCAGGAGTTAACCGGGCTTTCATGAATGATATACTCCACCCCAACGATGCGCCCGTTCTCATGCCTGGTAACGTCTCTTTGGATGTATCCGGCATCTTCAAGCTCACGGATCGCTGACCTTATGGCGGTGTTGCCGTCTTTGCCGCTCTTCACCAGGTGGTTGATATTCAGGTTCCAATTTTCCGGACGGCACAACAGCCGAACAAGAGTCCCCCTGGCCTTATCGGAAATGGTTTCATCCAGCAGAACGGCATTGGATAGGATCGTGAAGTTTGATTTGTTTTCAGATTTTACGATCATAAGCCCACCTCCTGTTTATCATCTGCAAGGATCATGGCAAGGTCAGACTTCCCAAGAATTATTCCCGACTCAAGATAAGCGGCAAGCTTCGCCCGCAATTTTCTGTGACGTTTAACCATGGCTTCCTACTTATCGAGAAGTTCATCATAAGCTGATTCAATCTCATGGCCTGTGCTATCAAGAATATTGAAAATACCAAGCAAGGTATAAGCGTCAAGTTCCTGCGCTGCGCCGTCATCCTGGGCAATGCAAAAAAGCATCTGTTTTACACTCTGAAGATTCAATAAGCCGGATGTGATACACGGTTTACAATCTCTAAATACTGGCATTGCTCACCCCCTGTTTGGGCTCAAATTCAGGATTGTAAGGGGTAAAAGTTTCCATAGCGGCTCGGATTCTTGCAATGGGTATGCAGATATCTCCAAGGCAGGGACTGTTGGGTAGGATTACGACTGATTTCATTTGTACCTCCAAAACAAAATGGGGGTTAGGTGTCCTAAAGCTTACACAAGCTTTTCCGGCCCTTTCGGGAGCCCGGCACCATACCCCAATTATTTTTTGGATAACGCATATACAAATAAATATACCGGATTAACGGCCCGGTTCACCGGTGTAATTTAAGGAGCCTCAACTTTCCCAAATATCGGGGATCGTGTCAAGAACAAATTTCAGGCGTCTGGTACGAACCTCGTACCGAACCTCGAACCTCGTACCATATTGACCCGCGGCATGCTTTTTCAGCATTGTATCATTTTGTCATAGCTGCCTTGAAGCGCTTCTTTTCTGGCTTCTGCTTTGGCTTGCCTGACTTTTTCCTTGGCTTCCTTGACAGAGATGTTTGGTTCGCAGTCTTCGAGTAGCTTTTCGGGATCCGGGGCTTTGGTTAACTCGATGAGCACAGTGTTTGAAAAGCCCACTTGAGTGGGCTTTTGACCGAAAGTCTCATAAACGCGCATCAAGTTTTGACAGTGACTTTTCTTCAACCCGGTATACTGCTCAGCGATCTGCGTGAATGTCCCGTGAGGACAGGATTCTTTCAGCTCACAAAGCCGTTTGCCAAGATTAATTGCACTGTATTCAAGTTCATCCTTCGCCCGGTTCACAGCATCAATTTTCACCTGAATTTCAGGGGGTAATGGTTGTCACAAGATCGTTCAAATTAAATTCTATTCCTGCCTTCCCCAAGATTTTTATTTCAGGCAGGATAACAATATTTTCATAGGCCCATACAGGTATGGGATATCCAGCCAGCAAACAATATCATATTAGCCTATCCCAAAAATCCCGTAAGACAATTAGCCCAGAGGAGACAGACAGCAAACGTGACAAAACCAGCCCAATATTTGTTACGGCGTTCCCATCGGACAACCAGCCTCCTGTACTTTCGCTGTAGCCATGCGAAAGTTCTCTCGACTTTCCAGCGATCAATCGGTTTGTTGGGAGGT
>NZ_DDYV01000307.1:0-17745 GCF_002348205.1 Desulfobacter sp. UBA2225
GGTTTTAATAACAGGTAGTGTGAAAAAACATCTTGGCAGATTTTCAAAATCCCGGAATATAAAACCCCCCTATATTTGGAAAAAAAATGAGAAGAGCAACCATACACCTGATACTGGTTCTGATCTGGGCTGTTCCGACCCTGGCAAGCCTCTCCCTTGTCATAGAGACACAGCATGAGGACATCCAAACATCAGTGGACTCGACGCCTACCGTACTTTTCCGCCAGTTTATCCCATCAATTGCAGAACAGTTCATTGGTATGCCTGTGTTAGTCGGCGGACGCCCTAATCAGACAGGAAGCACGGATAATTCATGGCTATTCTACTCCATTTACGCCGGGGCTGCTAACAAAGCAGGGCTGGTATACAAGAACTTGATGCCCATGGACCTTTTATTAGACAACGCCCACAGTATTAAAGCAGATGATGTTCAAAACGGCGACCTGATTGTGCTGAACAATGATCTTACCGCCATGGTTTACCAGGTGGATCCCAGCGGCCGGATGCATTTTATCTATGCATCAAAAAAAAGGGGGGAGGTCACGACGTTCAACAGTGATCATTTAGTTTATTACGCATACTGGCTGGAGCACTTGAAAGGTTTTTTCAGAATCAATGAACAGATGCTCATGCCGGCCCGCCGCAAATGAACCTTTGACCTGCATCTGGCACATGAAATTAAGTGCCTTACGCCTCAGTTTCTGTCACAAAAAACAAAAAATAGTTTCTGCGGCGCAGTAGCCGCCTTAAACAGATCTTTTCTCAAGAATATCAAGGATTTTTTGACAATTTTCGGCAGACCTGTCCCTGATGACACCAGCCTTTTCCATGATTTTTTTGCGGTATTCGGGGTCATTGATATCGTCCATGTTGTTTATCAAAGTTCTATAAGCACCCCAGATACCCACCTCAAGGGCCCTTGCACCGAGCGCCACATCTGACCGGGAAGCGATATTACCGTATTGCGCCACCCCCAGCATGGCATCCCAAGCCTTATCACTGAGGGTCATGATGGACAAGGGCACCTCAATAGCTTTCTTTAGGCCAAGCTCAAGCTGCGCCTTTCTGAAACGATTCTCTTCCTCCGTATTTTCCGGCAACCCCAGGGCTGCCACATAATCTGCAAAGGCATTGGTATCTGCATCAATCATGGGAATCAACGCCAAAGCTGCTTCATGCAGGGGTGGAATCAGTTTTCTCATTTCAGCGTCAACCGCTTCAAACTTTCTGACCCCCAGGGTCAATTTACCCACCATGGCGCCAAGCCCTGCGCCCAGGGCTGCAATGACTGCCGATGCAGAACCGCCGCCAGGGGCTATACTCCTGCCGGCAACCTGTTCAATAAAGGCCCGGACACTCATACCGGCCAAAGGCTCATTTGGCGACGTAGCAATGATGTACTCTATAATCTTGCTCTTGGGATCAAAGGGGGCAACGGAATTCAGCCCCAAACGTTCAACAGCCAGCCGGATCTTCTGGTCTTCATCCAGAATAAAGAGCCCTTCTTTTTCAATATAATACTCGGCTGCCTGTAAAATTGCCTGAAGGGGGACAACGCCCACAATCTGTGAACCGGCCACTGCAACTTTGAGCTTGGCAGCCTCCTCTTTAACCGCTTCAAACAGGATATGGGGTGGTGTGACAAGATAGTTGTTCAGGTTCAGCGTAACCTGAGCCAGGTTATAGTCATCGACATACCAACCCATCCCCTTCACCGCCTTGAACCGGCCTGGCTGTTCAAGGCCTCTGCCTGCTTCACGCAGATTCAGTGCAATGCGGTGGGCCTGGTTGGGGGTACCCAATAAATTAATATTATATGCAATAAGAAAAAACCGGGCACCGGTTACCGTGGCCCCCCACTCGGGTACAAACCTGGCCGGACCGAAATCAGGTTTCCATTTTTCCTGGACAATACGTTGGGGAATGCCTTCATACTGCCCTTCCCGGATTTGGGGCAATTTCTTCCGGTAATCCAGGGTAGCGGAGGCCTCGTACAGATAGACCGGGACGTCAAGTTCTTCGGCCAGTCTTTTACCAAACCGTTTTGAAATTTCCACACACTCGTCCATGCTCACACCTGTCACCGGAATAAATGGGCAGACATCCAGGGCACCCATGCGGGGGTCCTCCCCATGGTGCCGGCGCATGTCTATTTTTTCCCTGGCCACCCCTGCTGCGGCCAAAGCCCCTTCCACCACACTATCAGGGTCTGCCACAAAGGTATACACAGTCCGGTTGGTTGACTTGCCCGGATCCACATCCAGCAGGCTGCATCCAGGTGTTTTGGCGATGGCATCAGCAATGGCATCAATGGTCTGCCGGTCCCGTCCTTCAGAAAAATTGGGCACACATTCAACAATTTTATTCATAAAACAACCTTTAGGTATGAAATCCAAAGCCTTCAGGCTTGGGTAACTGAGGACTGATTATCATAAAACCATCAACTAATATAACATGTCATTTGCCTGATTCCCATACACAAATATAGGGTAGGCCACCGGTATTGCTGACAATCAATTCACCCCCCCGACAACCTCATTCAAACTATTCAATTTAAAAAATCAAGCATCTTAATATATACGCGCGGATAAAACTTGCATTTTCTCCTACATTAAAGGTAGTATCCTAGGGCATGAATTTAACGACACAGGCGACGACAGATCTAAAACCTTAAAAAAAACTTAACAAAAAAAGGAGGTTAAAACATATTCGTCATCACAAAAAATTGAGTTTATAATTCAACTTTTTAAAAAAGCAAATACTTATTAATCCTGTAAAGGTAAAGGGGATTGAATTTTTAAAACAGTTGTGAAAATATTAGCGAATTAACTTTAATAGAGACTTTTTAGGCCCACTGGTTTTAACAATTTTCATCAGGAAAGGATATCAAATGAATACGGTCGATATCCCCAGGCTCAGGGAAATAGTCGGGGAAAAAAACATAAAGACAGATCCGCTTGACCTGTATAGTTACGGCGCAGACGCATCTGTTTACCACGCCTCACCATGGGTTATTGTGAGACCTGACAATACCGGTCAGGTTCAAAAAGTACTGGCCTATGCCAATGATGCAAAAATACCGGTTGTCCCCAGGGGCGGCGGCTCGGGCATGTGCGGGCAGACCGTGGCGATCCAGGGCGGAATTCTTCTGGACATGAAGAACATGAACCGGATACTTGAAATCAACATGCCCGATGTTTACTGCCGGGTGGAACCGGGTGTGGTGGATGATGATCTCAATGCCGCACTTAAACCTTACGGAGTTTTCTATCCCCCGACACCGGCCTCTTCACGTATCGCCACCATCGGCGGCGAGATCGGCAATAATGCTTCGGGTGTTCGTTCCGTAAAATACGGTGCTACCCGGGATGCGGTAATGGGTTTGAAAGTGGTTCTGGCCAATGGCGACCTGGTGACTTTAGGTGCCCATACCCGGGTGGAAGCATCCGGTTACCAGCTTCACAAACTCATCGTAGGTTCGGAAGGCACCCTGGGTGTTGTGGTGGAAGCAATCATCGGCTTTGTACCCATCCCTGAATTCAGATGCCTGGGCGTTGCCAATTTTGACAGTCTCAGGGATGCCGGCAATGCCATCGCTGACATCATGGCCTCTGGCACCATTCCGTCCATGCTGGAGTTGGTGGATGACGTTGCAATCAAGGCAGTAAACAAAACCATGAATTTAGGCCTTAAGGAAGTGGCCGCCTCCCTGCTTTTTGAAGCTGACGGAAAAGTTAAAGAAGCGGTGGATTATGAAGTTAAAAAAATGAAAGATATCTGCACAAAGAACAACGGTGCCGACATCTGGTACAGCTTTGATGCCAAAGAGCGCGAACAAATCTTCATGGGCCGTAAAAAATTATTCCCTGCACTGTCACAATTTGACGCCGGCCTGGCTTCCACATCCCTAGCTGACGATATGGCAGTACCCTACTCCAAGATGGCGGATATGGCCGCCAAAATCCATGAAGCCGCGGAAAAGAACGGCATCATTATGACGGCATACGGACATTGCGGATCCGGGTGCATGCACACTAAAATCATGATGGACACCAGCAAGGAAGAGCAGTGGCAGGGCGCCCAGAGAGCCATTGCCGAAATTTATGAATATGTAAATTCCATCCACGGCACCACTTCTGCGGAACACGGTATCGGTATTTCCAAAGCAGATGCCTTTAAGGTGGAGAAAATGGATTCCTTAAAAATGATGGCTGCCATCAAAACGGCTCTGGACCCCAATAATATTCTCAATCCCGGCAAGCTGCAGCAGGCGCCGGAAAACTGGGTAACGGCAACAGGTCTTAGATATGCGGTCAACAGCTGATAAAGGATAACAGGGATTATTGTGATGCAGAAAGAAAAAACAAAATTTGAAAATCTACAAAAATGGGAAGGCATGCTGGCCAAGTGCATCCGGTGCGGATATTGCTACGAGCACTGCCCCATGTTTAAATACACACGCTGGGAATCCGATGCACCCAGGGCTAAAAACATTTTAGCCCACGGCCTTTTGACCGGCGAAGTTGAATTAACACCGACAGTTGCGGAAAAATCGTTCAATTGTTTTTTCTGCAAACGATGCGAAGCAGCATGTTCGTCCGGAGTTCTAATAACAGACATTATGCTGGATCTCAGAAGGGATCTGATCAAACTTGGATACAATGGCCCGGGCACCACATCCATCACCGACCGTTCCTGTGCCAGGTGCCTACAGTGCGTCAGGGCCTGTCCCCATGATGCCCGGGATTTTATTGACGGAGAGGGTATTGTCGTGGACCCGGTAAAATGTAAATCCTGCGGCATCTGTGTTGAGATCTGCCCCATTGAAGCGATAACCATCCCATTATCATTCGGCACCGACAAGGTTGAACTGGCAAGGAGAGCAACTGAGTTCCTCCTCTCGCGTGAATCTGCCAAGGTCATTATGTATGCCTGTAACTGGTCATACCATCCTGACATTCAAAACTCCAGACTCCCGGAATCGGAAATCGAAGAGAAGGAATATGAAATCCTGGTAAACTTGTGTGGCGGCCGCATTGATCAAAATCTTTTATTGACCCCGTTCCTTAATCAGGCATGGGGCGTTCTGGTGGGCGTTTGCCCGGATGACAAATGTAACCATAACGGCCCAGAAGCAGCCAAAAAACGGGTAAAAAGGATGAAGGAGACCCTTGAAAGTCTTGATATAAATCCCGAACGAATCCATCTGGTTCAGATTCCTGCTGGTGACAAACAGTTGTGCCAGGCAGAAATTGATACCTTTATGGAAAAGATAAATCAGATGGGCCCAATACGCTAAACTTCAAACCCACACATAGATGATCTTTTCGTCCAATTATGAGCTGACGCTCTTCTTGGAATCTGCGGCGGATAAGAATCTTAATCCCAGGAATATTTAATATATGCCGAAGATTTTAATTTTTATCCGCCGTAAACGTAAACGAAAACCCAATTATGATACGCAATTGAATAAAAGATATTAAAATAACTCCAGGAAGGAGAAAATAATGGCAAAAGTACAGATACCGTATGGCAAAGAAAAAATTGAAATTGAAATTAATGATAATAACCTGCAAGGCGTATATTTTCCAAACGACGTAGAAAAACGAGAGTTTGCTACTGAGTTCGCAAAGAACTTGGAAAACGCGAACTTTGCAAAATTTATGGAAGGTGATGAGAGAGTCGTCTTCATCGTCAATGACGGAACCCGCCCTACCCCTACAGCAAAAGTACTTAAAGTCATTTATGATGACATCAAGGATAAAGATATCTATTTCATCATCGCCACAGGTGCCCATAGAGCCCCGAATGATGAAGAATTTGAATACATTTTTGGAAAAGAGATTTATGAGGACCTGAAAGCAAAAAACAGAATCTGGTCACATGATGCCAAAAAAGATGAGATGGTATACTTAGGCAAATCTACAAACGGCACTGAGATGTACCTGAATAAAATTGTAGCCGAAGCTAAAAAAACTATCGTGATCGGCTCTGTGGAACCCCACTATTTTGCCGGCTATACCGGCGGCAGAAAAGGCTTTTTACCTGGTGTAGCATCTTATGAGACCATAACGCAAAACCATAAATTAGCACTAAATAAAAGCGCAAAAGCGCTTGCATTGGATGGCAACCCCGTACATGAAGATATGATGGATGCCATGAATGTATTAAAAGACATTCAAGTGTTTTCCATTATGACTATTTTAGATAAAGACCATAATGTATATGAAACCACGTGTGGAGATCTTGTAGGTGCATTTTATGATGCCATAGACAGCGCAAAAAAAGTGTTTTGTGTTGACATAGAAGAAAAAACCGACATTGTAATTTCTGTGGCCCCTTATCCAATGGATATAGACCTTTACCAGTCTCAAAAGGCCATAGATAATGGTAAGCTCGCGCTCAAAGAAGGCGGCATATTAATATTTGTATCACAATGCAGAATGGGAATCGGCGGCAAAACATTCTTTGATCTGATGGCGTCTTGTGCCACCCCCCAAGAGGTTCTTGATAAAATAAAAGTTGAATACAAACTGGGTTATCATAAAGCCGGTAAAATGGCTGAGATCAATACCTGGGCACAGACCTGGGGCGTTACTGAACTACCGGAAGACGAGATAAAAGCGGTTCACATTAAACCCTTTGACAGTGTAGAGGCGGCTTTGGAAAAAGCATTTGAGCTAAAAGGCAAAGATGCCAAAGTAACCGTACTTCCATTGGGTTCTCTTTCAGTGCCTAATATATTAAACGACTAAGTCAACCACCCCTCCTCAATCAAAGATTCAGGAGGGGTTTGTAAAAGCCCAGGTTGACTAGCCTGGTCTCATTTATTGGGACTACGTTCGGCAGGATGTAGACACCTTTTTCAGGCACAGGCAAATAAAACGGATACTGAAGGTCTTAAAAAAAAGCGGAATATAGAAAAAGCGGAACTTATATATCCCATCCTGATTAGAATGGCACTGCAAGGGATGACAATAAAAGGCGTTTGATACCGCTTGCGGTGCCAATGAATCAGTCTTGACGAGGGTGTCTTTGCCGGCCATCGGGACTCCTGACAGCACGCCTTTTGCGAAGGCAGATGCCACGAATCGGACATTTTCAAAAATCATTTTCAAGCCTTGCAGACCCAAATCATTTTCTGAAAACAATTCTGCCAATATTCCTGGCACTGTTATTGCTTTATTTCGGCGTTCAGATGCCCGTATACACGGCCTTGATTTCTGCCGGGTGACAGCGGTTGCGGCATCAAAATCTATTCGGGCGGTTTCCATCCCCCCCTAAATCCACATATTAAGCGACCTTTACCTACGCTTGGGAGCAAAAAGATGACCACTGAAGTAATTGACCCCCATATCACAGATGAAGATCTGGACCGTTTTAAAGCGATGCTGAACACCTCCATGAAAGAGTTGCTGGAGCAAGCCGACTCTGCCGTTTCTGAACTGATACTGGAATCCAGCAGGGATACGGAGCTTATTGATTCCACGGCAGCCGATATCAACCGTACCATGAACCTGCACCTGCAGAGCCGGAAAAGCAGGTTGATCAAAAAAATCAAAGACGCGCTTAAACGAATCGAAGAGGGCACCTATGGATATTGTGACATCTGTGGTGAAGAGATATCCCTTAAACGGCTTGAAGCCCGTCCTGTGACCTCCAAATGTATAGCGTGCAAGGAAACCCAGGAGCGGATGGAGGCCCTTCTCTCCTGATTCGGACCTGGGATGTCCGGTAAAATCAAAAAATACCTTCACGCTCAATACAGAACATATAATCTTGGTCTATCTATCTTTAGACTATCGTTGCCGGTTTTGCCTGTGGAATTCGCCTATGATGTCCGCCAGATTAAAAGACTCTCACGCATCTGCATCGGCCCCAGGCAGAACCGTTTTAACTGGTCCTGCTCGACCCAGTCCCGCCTTATTTTCAGGTTGGGTGACCGACCGTCCCCGCCATCAATCAACCGGACCATTCCATTCATACCGCGAATGGATTGCCTGCGATAGGAATCAAAGCAGTATATCCACTCGTCATCCATGGCCGTTACCATAAGATAATGTTCGTCACGGGGGGTTAAAAGCATATTGCACAGCACCACCCCAGCACCTGACAGGCAAGATTCGATCTGGGCACCCGGCACCATGGTAACCCGTTCTTTTTCCAAAAATTGTGTGGCAACGGAAAAAGACTTCCTCCGGTAAGCATTGAGCCAGTTGCCCACCAGACGTACGGCATATTTACTGGTACCGCCAAGACCGAACCGGGAATCTTGCCCCACCGTATCAAGACAGTAAAGATAAATATGCCGGATAACCATGGGGGGAATTTCTTTACGATGGAACAAAAAGGAAATGGCGTTGGTAATGGCTGTAGGCACACAGTCATACTCAGAAATCTGGTAGTGAAAGGGCGAATACATCAACAACTATCCTTTGGCTTTAAACTCTGCTTTATCTATTCCCAGTTTTTTCATTTTGGCATACAGGCCCCTGGGATGAATGCCTGCAATTTTTGCGGTCTCTCCAATTCTCCCATGGGTTTTTTTCAGCACCATGGCCAGATAAAACGACTCCACCTGATCATACACGGCGTCCCGGAGCTGTGGCAGGGTCATGGTTTCCCATTCCTGAGGCATGGAAAGAGCCGATATACTGCCGTCCATCCGGACGGGTTTGGTATTATGGAAAACCGACGGTAACTCTTCTAAGGTGATCATATCTGACTTGCACAGCAGGACGGCCCGTTCAATAACGTTCATCAGTTCCCGAATATTACCCGGCCAATGGTAGTTGCACAGGGCCTCCATGGCCGGCTGGGAAAATCGTTTGAGGTTTCTGCCAAATTTCTGCTGGTTCATGGTCAAAAAATGGTTGGTCAGTGAGGGGATGTCCTCTTTACGTTTTCTCAAAGGGGGAAGCGTTAATGAAATCACCCCGAGCCGGTAATAAAGATCTTTTCGGAAAGTACCCTTTTCAACCTCTTCTTCAAGATCTTTGTTGGTGGCTGCAATTACCCGGACATCCACCCATACCGATTTTTCACCGCCCACCGGCGTAAATTCGAGTTCCTGGAGTACCCGGAGCAGTTTGGTTTGCATCTGCAGGGGCATCTCACCGATTTCATCCAGAAAAATAGTTCCGCCATGGGCAAGTTCAAATGACCCCCGCCGCGAACGCACAGCCCCGGTAAAAGCCCCCTGCTCATGCCCGAACAGTTCGCTTTCCATCAGTTGTTCCGGAATAGCTGCCATATTGATGGCAATAAAAGGACCTGTGGATCTGTGGCTGTCTGCATGGATGGCTTTGGACAGATGCTCCTTGCCCACACCTGTCTCACCGAGCAACAGTATGGTGGCATCACTGGATACCACCTGACGGGTTTCATCCAGAAACACTTGCATGTCGCGACTGTTGGAGGTAAAATCGTTAAGTCGGGGTAAAAAACGCCCCCGCCGGTCAAATCGTTCCGCATAATAGAACTGACGGCGGGATTCCAAGGTGGTTTCAAGGGCTTCTAAAAGACTATCCATCGGGATACCGGAATAGAGCACCACATCAACCCCCGAGGCCAGAAGATTGGCATGCTCTTCCGAGGACTCCCGATTATGCAGTACGATGGTCATGGGCGATTCGGGCAGTTCATTGAGCAGAGAGATACTTGATTCAACAGGCTTGGGAATTGTGGGACTGCTGACGATGAACACATCGGCGCAACTTCTGGCAAGGGCCTGCCAGGAGAGTCTACTGGGTTTAAAAAACTGGAGTTGGACATCCTGTTGAGCCAGTCTGTTCTCAAGCTCGGTGCGTATTTTTGTCTCTTTAATGGCACATGCCAACCGAATCAGCATAAAAAAGGCATTTCATTTCCGGTAAAATATTGCTGTTTCCCACAAGGTGCTGAAGTATATAAAAATTTCAAAAAACAAGCAACATACTTTTATAACGGATTTTAAATTTCAAAACACCATAATTATCAGATTAAAAATCGGATAAAAAATACCAATTTAATCACGATAAAGCCATTTTTTTCAAATTTAAGTAAAAATTTGCGGAAAAAATCAGTATGTGGGCCGCATTAAATATATTAACCACCTGTTTTAATTAATGTTATTTTTTTTCAGACAAAGCTGGCACACAGATTGCTGAAGTGATGCTTGAATCAAACCCAACCCATCGGCCAAAACAGCCGGACAAAACCAAAGAGGAAAGGAAGTCATGACCAGGGAAAAGTTCAGCCGAAACAAAGGCAAGAGCCCAAGATTCAAAGAAAGCTACGATGAAGATTATGACTGGCAAGATCAGAAGGAAGACCAGAAACGCCGAAAGAAAATGAATAAGAAACCCAAACGCCCCACCGACACTGTGGACAAATGGTAAGCAGTATCTCAAATTTAAAGGAGAAAAACATGACCGCTTTAAAAGCAATTAAAATAGACACCAGCCATCATGTATGGCATATCTCCCCCACCATTGACACCTATGCTTACGACTCTGAAATGACCCGGGAATTTGTCCAAAAATTTTTTATCGGGAAAACTTCCCGGCTCAACATAACTTACAGACATTAGGTGAATATCGATGAAATCCATTATTATTAGAGATCCGGAAAAGTGCCGGCAGGCCTGGGAAAAATACTGGCCGGTCCAGGACATATTTGATCTTTGGGCTGTCAGACAATGTTTTAACGCCGCATTCAATAGGCCTTTAAGCTTCCATCTTATCGAAGACAAGGGCCAGATTGTGGGGTTTCTTCCCTTAAGCCGAGTCGAAGAGACCGGCGAATATGTATTTTTTCCCGGAGAGACCTGGAAAGGCAAAACCTGGCTGGAGCAGAACCGGGTGCTTGCACACTCCCCGGAAGTATTTCAAGCATTGTGCGAATCAGTTCCCGGACCATTGAATTTGAGATATCTGCGTTTCAATCCGCTGTTTGATAAAATAGACCAGGCCGGACCCGACGAAACCGGCTATCTTTTCTACCCCCGGATGCATGATTTCTCCATGGAGAATTTCTGGCTGGCTTTTCCCGGAAAAACGAGAAAAAAGCTCAAGGCCGATGTAAAAAAAATTGAGGAGCGGCAGCTTTCATGGCGCTACAATCACATGCCGGACATCACTGAATTATTTCGTTTGAACATGGCTGCCTTTACATCCGACTCCTACTTCAGCGATGCGCGGTTTTACCGCTCTTTTGAACGGTTTGCAGTCTATCTTCGGGATATGGGCATGCTCAGGATCACCACCGCCATTGTGGAGGGAAAAATTGCAGCCGTGGACATGGGGGCCTTTTTCAACAACACCTACACGGTTGTGGCCGGGGGCACCCACCCGGATTTTGCCGGCATTGCCAAAGTGATCAACCTGCACCACCTGGAATGGGCTTGCCACAACCGGATGGAAGCCGTGGATTTTCTGTGCGGCAGTTTTACCTGGAAAGAACGGTTTCGCTTAAGCCCCAGACCCTCATATGAAATTCATACCCAGCCGGAAACGGCTGTTTTCCATGGGGGCCATTATGGCCGAAAAGCAGTCTGAGCTTAAAAAAAATCAGGTGTTGGTGGTGGGCACCACATCTGATTACATTGAATGGATCAGAAAAATTCGTCCCGGACAGGCACTTTTTTTGACAGAGCCCAAGGTGCGTCAGAGTGCCACCGAGCCATGTCCGGATAATGGAGAAGAGATTTTATGCCCCATCTGCGATATTGACGCCGCAGTTAAGGCATTAAACCACCACCAAAAAATCTTCGGGGTGACCCTTTCCGGGATTACCTGTTTTGACTGCGAATCCATGGAAACGGCATCCATTCTGGCAGAAAAGATGGGGTTGCCCTACCCTGATATTGAGGCGGTCAGAAACAGCAGGGATAAATTTATCTCAAAACAGTTGTGGCGCAAACATCAGATTCCTTGCCCCCAAACCTGCCCGGTAAATACGGACATTGAAGTATTAAATTTCCTGAACCAGGTACCGGCGGGCATTGTACTCAAACCTTTCTGCGGTTCCGGCAGCGAACTTGTATTTAAATGTGTCACCCGAAAAGAGTGTGAGAATGCCTTCAATGCAGTGGCGGACGGGCTTGCTGCACGGACCGGGAATCCATTGTTTAAACCCACGGATGCGGGCATATTTCAGATGCTGGCCGAGGAGTGGGTGGCCGGCCCTGAATTTTCTTGTGATTTTCTCATGGAAAAAGACCGGGCCGTTATCCTGCGTAAAACCCGGAAAATAAAGGTGGACAGCCGCCCCTTCGGCACCATTTCCGGGTATGCAATCTGGCCGGAAAACGGTGATGACCAAATGCCTGCCAATGACATGATTGCAGACCTGTTTTACAGGGCAGCCAGGGCATTGGGGATTGAGACCGGCGTCTGCATGGTGGATTTTATCCTTCGACATAAAACGCCTGTGCTTATAGAAATGACCCCGCGGCCCGGCGGAGACTGCGTGCCCTTTCTGATCAAGGAAGCGGGCAACATCGACATACTTGGGCTGACCCTGGATGCGGCAGAAGGCTTTGCCTGGAAAAATGAAAAAAAAGGGCCGTACAGGCCCCTGGTGGCGTTCCGTATCCATGCCCGCAGAAATGGGGTAATAAAACGCATCAACACGGCGGCCGTGGAAAACGACAAACGGGTAAAAAAAATACACTTGATTCACACCCCGGGGCACAGGGTAACCATGCCGCCCCAAGACTACGATTCATGGCTTTTAGGGCACATGATCATAGAACCGAACAGGCGCAGATTTTTCGAGACAGAGTGCCTTTTGCTCGCCAAACGTATTGATATTGAAATGGATTAGAGATGCCGACAGCCAAGACACAAATACCGCCCCCCCCCCTTTTTCTGTCCAGGGAAAAAGTAGTTGAGTTTATAAATCCGTACCTAAAAAATAAGGGGGTATATCTGGATATAGCCAAGGCGTTCGGATCCCCCCTGTATGTTCTGGAAACCGATGTCCTGGCACGAAAAGCGGAGCAGTTCAGGGCAGCATTCAGCCACCGTCTGCCCGAAACCGCATTTTTTTACGCCATGAAAAGCAACAACCTGCCCCATCTTTCAGGACATCTGCTCAAGCATGGATTCGGGCTGGATGTATCCAGCGGCGTGGAACTGTCCGTGGCCCTGGAACTGGGTGCGTCCTCAATTATTTTCAGCGGTCCGGGCAAAACCATCCAGGAGCTGGCACTTGCGGCCCAACACCCGGACCGGGTGCTGATTTTGCTGGACAGCATCGGAGAGGCGAAGCGGCTGACATCCGTGCTTGAAAAAAAGCAGACCCGCATGCCCGTTGGGTTGCGCCTGAACAACAACCCCGAAGGGCTGTGGCGCAAATTCGGGGTGTTGCCCGAACACCTGTTATCTGCCTTCAAAGAGATCGAGACGCTTGGCCGGTTGGATTTCCAGGGACTGCAATTCCATTCCTCCTGGAATCTTAACCCGGACAGGCAGACCGCATTTATCAAAAAATTGGGAGAGATCCTTTCCAGCATGCCAAAACAGTTTCTGGATGCGGTAAAATTCATTGATATTGGCGGCGGCTACTGGCCTGCCCAGGGGGAATGGCTGGTATCGAATATGCCCCAGAACTATATTATTGACCCGGGTGTCTCCATTGACCTGTTTGCAAAAGAGTTGTCAAGTGCCATTAAAGCGCATATCCTGCCTTTAACCCAATGCCGGATCTGTTTTGAGCCGGGCCGCTGGATATGCAATGATGCCATGCACATTCTTATCCAGGTGGTGGACTGCAAGGAGAAGGACCTGGTCATCACCGATGCCGGGGGCAACACTGTGGGCTGGGAACGGTATGAAACCGATTACTGCCCTGTGCTCAATTTAACCAGGCCCAGCCTGTCCGAAAAAAAATGCCATATTCTGGGCTCCCTTTGCACCCCCCACGATGTCTGGGGTTATGGCTATTTCGGTTCAGGAATCAAAGAGAATGACATCCTCATGATTCCGGCCCAGGGGGCTTACACCTATAGTCTTCGCCAGCAATTCATCAAACCCATTCCCCGGGTAGCGGTCAAGGAAAGCAGCAATCGCTATTTTCTTCTTCTCGAATAAAGATAAACATGAAAAACATAAGCCAAGTAATCTTTTTTGAAAAAAGCATTGCGCAAAAACATCCGGGTCTGATAACTTATACTTTATGATCAAGTTATAGTTAAGTATTTTGGGCCTTTTGAATTTGGTCGTTCAAAATATCAAAAAGCACTAAAATGCTCCCATTAGATTTCAAACGTCACATTTTTTTTAAAAAGCTTAGGACTTTCGAGTAATTCTAAATAAGGAGAAAAGATCATGACTGCCAAAATCCTGATTCCCTTTGACGAAACTGAATGCGCTCAAAATACCGTTACCTATGTTGCAAAAAACCTGAACAAGGAGGATGAGGTCACACTGTTTCATGTAGTGCCGGATACTGCGGCAGCCTGTGGGCTCAACAGCCCCAGCTTCACGCCCTATTTTGAAGCAGAACGCAATTCGTTCTGCCGGATGGAGGAAAAGCGCGAGAAAATGATGCGGGAGACCCTTGACACCGCAAGGTATAAATTAATCGATGCCGGGTTTGCCAAAGAGAAGGTTCATATAAAAACTCAGCCCCAGGGCAAAAAGATTTCCGATGACATTATACACGAGGCACAAAAAGGAAAATACAATACGGTTGCCATGGGACGAAGTTCGACATCAGGTCTAAAAGAATTTTTTATTGGCAGCAACGCTTCGCGGGTGATGCATTCCTTGAACATCCCAGTGATCATTGTTGACTGAACAAAAGAATGGAAGGATTATGCACCGCCTGAGTTTTCCCGGACCAATGATTTACAACGAAATCGACAGGGGTCAGGCGGCTAACAATCCTTAAAAATCAAACGGATTCGGGCCGGATTTCCAGGGCAATCGCCTGTAATTACCGGCCGTTTAATCTATCTTCTATCCCACCAGATTGGTTTCTGCTATCCCACCAGATTGGTTTCTGCAAACTCCCAGTTGACCAGATGTTCCAGATATGCATCGACATATTCCGCTCTCCGGTTCTGATAATCCAGATAATATGCATGTTCCCATACATCAACGGTAAGAAGCGGAATCAGCCCCTCGGCCGGTGTATCGGCGTTTGATGTTTTAATAATTTTCAGTGCATCTCCGTCTTTGACCAGCCATGCCCATCCGCTGCCGAACTGGGAGAGCGCAGCGGATGCAAGGGCTGTTTTGAATGCGTCATAACTGCCGAAGTCCGCTTCTATTTTTTCGGCAATGATACCGGTAGGCGCACCGCCCCCGCCCGGTTTCATGCTGTTCCAGTAAAAGGTGTGGTTAAAGACCTGGGCGGCATTATTAAAAATACCGGTCTCTCCTGCGCTGCCGTATGTTTTCTGAATAATTGCCTCAATGCCCAGGCCGGCGTAGGCGGTTCCTTTGATCATCTGATTCAATTTTTTTACATACCCGGCATGGTGTTTCCCATAGTGAAAGCGAATTGTCTTTTCAGATATATACGGTTCAAGGGCATCTGCTTTGTAGGGTAGAGACTCCTGGATTATCAATCCACCTCCAGAGCCTGCACAGCTGACACCGGTTATCTGAAACAGTGCAAGGGCACCCGCACCGGCTGAAAGTTTTAAAAAGTTTCTTCTGTCCATGCGACCTCCTTTTTGAAGTTTTGAAACAGGGATTCCGGTCTTTTTTGTGTTGTCTTTTTAAGCGTACGTTCCGAAAAGACTGCGCATCGATTGTGCGCAACTGAGTCAGTTTAAGCCCTCGGCTTTGCCCTTGTCAATGAAAACATAGTGGGTTAACATTGGGCTCCAAACCATAGGGATTTGCGGATGTATACAAAAAGAACAGAAATAAAAACTGAAAACCAATGAATGAATACACGCTCATACAAATTGCGGGGATACTGGTCGCCGCCACCGCTTGTCAGTGGCTTGCCTGGCGGGTAAAGATTCCGGGTATTGTTTTTCTTCTGATCACCGGCATCCTGGCCGGTCCAGTGCTGGGGTTTTTGAACCCTGAAAAGATGATGGGAGATCTTTTTTTCCCTTTTGTCTCCATGTCCGTGGCTCTGATTCTGTTTGAGGGCAGCCTGACCTTAAATTTTGCACAGATCAGGGGACTTCACATCGTGGTCCGGAACATGGTCTCCTACGGCATGCTGGTCACCTGGATCATCACTGCCCTGGCCGCCCGTCTGGGGTTGGGATTGTCCTGGCAGATCAGTGTACTTCTGGGGGCCATCACATCCGTAAGCGGCCCCACCGTGATCGTGCCGATGCTGCGCACGGTCCGGCCCAACCACAACATAGCCAATATCCTCAGGTGGGAAGGCATCATTGTGGATCCCATCGGTGCGGCCATGGCGGTTCTGGCCTACGAATTCATCATGTCGGGATCGGCCCAGCAGGCCATGGGCCATACCATACTGGTGTTTGTCCGGCTGGTGGCTGTCGGCGTAACCATTGGCGCGATCTGCGGCTATGGGTTTGGTATGGCCATCCGCAAACACTGGATTCCCGAATTCATCCACAACCTGTTTGCCATCTCCCTGGTTCTGGGCGCGTTTGTATTTTCCAATCATCTGCAGCATGAATCGGGCCTGGTAACAGTCACCGTCATGGGTATCTGGCTGGCCAACATGAAGGATGTGCCCATCGGGGATATTCTTGATTTCAAGGAACACATCAGTATGTTGCTGATTTCCGTCCTTTTTATAATGCTGGCCGCCCGGCTGAATATTAATGAGCTGCTTGCTCTGGGTTGGGGCATGAGTTTTTTATTCATCGCCATTCAGTTTCTGGCCCGTCCCATGAACATCATGGTGTCCAGTATCGGCTCCAGCCTTACCTGGCCGGAACGGCATATGCTGGCCTGGATTGCTCCGCGCGGAATCGTGGCGGCAGCGATTTCAGCCTTGTTCGCCACCCAGCTCGAGAAAGCAGGCTACCCCGATGCCGCGGTGCTGGTGCCCCTGACCTTTTTTATTATTATCTCCACGGTCCTGGTGCAAAGCGTTACAGCACGCCCCATTGCCCTGTGGCTTAAGGTGGCCGAACCCATCCCCAACGGCTTTATAATCACCGGGGCCAATCCACTGGCGCGTGCCATTGGCAAAGCCTTGATGGATCTTGGGTTTCAGGTTCAGCTGGCCGATACCGGGTGGGATCAGGTCATGAAGGCAAAAAATGAGGGGCTGCCCACATATTTCGGCAATCCCGTGTCAGAACATGCGGAGCGGCATATTCAGCTGGTGGGCGTCCGGGGGGTGCTTGCCCTGTTTCCCCATGAAGCGGCCAACGTGGCGGTAGCCATTCACTATCGCCTGGAATTCGGGACTGATGAAATTTATATTTTGCCCTCCCGGCCGGAAGAGAACCGATTGACGGCAGACCGAATGTCCATCCAGAACCACGGAAAAATCCTGTTTGGAAAAACAGCCTCATATCCCGCCATGGCCACCGAGTTGGCCCGGGGCGGACAGATTATCACCACAAAACTGACGGAAAAGTTTACCCTGGAACAGTTCACCCAGAAACACGGCCACAGGGCCATGCTGTTATTTGCCGTGGACAAAACCAACCGGCTTCATGTGTATGCCCACGACTGCCAGATCAATCCCGAGCCCGGCTGGTCCCTGGTGTATATGCTGAAAAATGGTGAGGATAATCATGTAGTGAAAGGGGAAGATAAACACATCATCAATCCTGATCTGGGGTGTCCAAAAACGCGGTTT
>NZ_DDYV01000076.1:0-4716 GCF_002348205.1 Desulfobacter sp. UBA2225
GATTTATAAGCATAATTCATTTTATTGGCCTTCCATGGATCGTGTTGATTACCATGGAAAAGGGTCTTATGCCACCCATTGGTATTATGTGATCCCTGATCCGGGCTCTTTTCATCATTTCTTCCGGGTAGTAAAAAATCCCGGACTTAGTCCTGAGTCCGTGGCAATAATTTTGAGGGTAATTGCGGTCAGAGTAAAATTAAGCATTGTCTATTTCCTGCCGAACGTAGTCCCTAATAAAGAGACTCAGGATAGTCAACTTGGGCTTTTACAAGCCCCCTTCTGAATCTCTGATTCAGGAGGGGTAGTTGACAACAATCTCCGTGGGATAATTCTAAATAAGTTACGCCAGTCAATTTGTCAGCAGGCGCATGATCGGGTAGCCGGGAATTTTTCTCCCCCAGCCCCACAACACCCTGCATGCGGGTCCGCACAGGGCGTTTAATCAAGAGTACCGGGCCGTAACCGGGTAAAATATATCCATCACTCGTCTGCATAATACTCATCCATTCGGATTCATTGTATGTACAGAGCAAATGGATACCTTTTCCTTTACTCTTGATTTTCAGCCTTTCACCATATCCGGGGCATTACTCCCGGCATTTGGCTACTATGACATCTGCTGACTTTTGCCACCTCACCATACAGGTTAAAAAGCATAAGCTTTGTCATGACTTCAGGCGAATCCCGTCAGCCTTGTGCAGGGTGATGCGGCCTTGTTTATACAGGCTGCCCACGGCCCGTTTAAATTCCTTTTTGCTCATGGCAAATGCAGCTTGAATCTCTTCAGGGCGGCTTTTGTCATGACAGGGGCTTACGCCTCCACCAGCCTCAAGTACCTGTATAATTTTCTGGGCAGAGGCTTCAACTGAGGCGTATCCCGGCTGTTTCAGGGTTAAATCCACCTTGCCGTCCTCCCGGACACGAAGGACATACCCACGGCACCGGTCACCAATAGAGAGGTCTTCAAAGGTCTCATTTTTATAAAGCATGCCCAGGCAGGTTTTATTGATCAGGGCTGTATAGCCGATAGGTGAAATACTATGGATGATCAACTCCACAGCCTCCCCATAAGACAGTTCACCGGCATCACCAGAGGCAAGGTTCGACATCAGGGTGGACCCATAAATCCTGTGGGTGGATTCATCCAGGCAAATCCTGACCAGATGGGTTTCACCCGGCTCCATCCGCCCCTCCTGTTCACTGCGGGGAACCAGAAGATCTTTTTCCAAGCCCCAATCCATGAAAATGCCAAAAGGGGCTGTATCCTTGACTTTAAGTCCCACAACATCTCCCACAACCCCGGCAGGCTCCAATGTGGTTGCCACTGGCCTGTCCTCGGAATCAGTATAGACAAAAACACGGATTGTCTGCCCCACAGCAGTATTTTCCGGCACGTACTTATTGGGCAGAAGCACCCGGTCCTGGCCAAAACTTAAATATACCCCATAGTCGGAAAGGTTCTTCACAGTCAGATCCTGGAACTGCCCAACCACAGCGTCAGGGTCCTTTGCTAGAAAAGGATGGGACTGTCTTGAAGATGAAGACTGGGGCTGTCTTAAAGATGGCCGATTTTGACTTTTTCTCAAAAATTTTTCTGCCTGCTTCCAGGGCGTAGTTTCTTCGGACATGGATTTTCCTTATTGTTAATATATCTAAGCATTATATCATATCAGTGCAGGGACCACCATAAAAACGCCTTATTCACCAGGGTCAACGCACGTAATTGGATATTTTGGGTCGGACTCACAAAATAGGCCAATTCAATATGTGTTGAAATTTTAGCACATTACAGTAGTATAACCCCTTTTTTTGATAACAGATAATTCAACCCCGGCAAATGCTAATGTCGGGTTTTATATTTTTATGGAAGAAGGATAATATAATGCAATTAAACTGTGGAATCGTTGGGCTCCCCAATATGGGGAAATCAACTATATTCTCAGCGCTTACATCTGCACCTGCAGAAAGCGCAAACTACCCGTTTTGCACAATTGAACCCAACGTGGGCATTGTGGAGGTTCCGGATAAACGTCTTGGGATGATCACTGAATTTATTACGCCCCAAAAACTGATACCCGCTGTTGTTGAGTTTGTTGATATCGCAGGTTTGGTCAAAGGTGCTTCCAAAGGAGAAGGGCTGGGAAATAAGTTTTTAGGTCATATCAGACAGGTGGGTGCAATCATCCATGTGGTTCGTTGTTTTGATGACGATGATATTGTTCATGTGAACGGGTTGTAGATCCTACGAGTGATATAGAAACAATTGGAATTGAACTTGCGTTAGCTGAACTTGAGACGGTTATAAAAAGGCAGGATAATCTTGTCAAGCAGATGAAGTCCCACGATAAGAAAATATCGGAAAAAGCAAAGGCTGCTGATCCGATTTTAAAGCAGATATCAAACGCCCTTGAAGAAGGCAGGCCCGCCCGAAGTGTTGAACTTGATAAAATTCAAAAAGAGCTGATTTCAGATCTTCATCTCATTACGATGAAACAACAGCTTTATTGCTGCAATGTAAATGAAGATGGGCTGGATTCCGACAATGAGTATGTTAAAAAGGTAAAGGCACTTGCCCAGAAAGATGATTCCGAGGTGGTTGTCATATCTGGGAAATTAGAATCCGAGATTGCAGATCTCGACTCTCAAGAAGAAAAAAACGAATTTCTCGAAGCTGCCGGGCTCCACGAATTCGGGCTTGATCAGCTTATCCGCACAGGGTATGACATGCTAGGATTAAACACTTACTTTACAGCCGGTGAAAAAGAAGTCCGGGCCTGGACATTTCCCGAAGGGTGCAAGGCACCCCAGGCTGCCGGAATCATCCATACCGATTTTGAACGAGGATTTATCAGGGCAGAGTCATATCATTGTACCGATCTTTTTGAGTATAAATCCGAGCTAAAGTTAAAAGAAGCCGGTAAGATTCGCCTTGAAGGTAAGAAATATCAAGTGCTGGACGGTGATGTGCTTAATTTTAGATTTAATGTTTGATGACATCGTAAAAAAATAGGGAACAGGCTAATTGTATCTTCTTTCAAACTAGCCAGATAGGGTGGGCACAAAAAACGTTCCCACCCTACCCCGCTCTTGATTCATGAAGAAAACTCAAATGACACTCCGGTCAACGAATCAATCCATCTCTTTTTGTAACCAAGTTAATGTTTCCGGGAAAGTCTTGAATGTTACTTCCGTTCCTGTTTCGTCGTAGGATTCATTTATCATGCTGGCTTTGTTTTTTAACTGTCCTATAAGGTGCCCTTTGCTGTAGGGTATCACCATGGTCGTTTCGATCATATTGGATTCAAAGAACTGAAGAATTTTTTTTCGCAGAGTTGCAATATCCTCAGGGTTATGCGCGGAGATGAAAATTCCATCTGGGAATTCACAATGCAGTTCTTCCAACTCCCCTGTTGTGAGTTTATCAATTTTGTTCAGGATCAGGCGGTTTGGAATTTTTTCACCACCGATCTCTTCGATGACCGATTGCGTCACAGCCAATTGAGAGCGAAAAACCGGGTCGGAGGCATCGACCGTAAATAATAGTAACGAAGCGGCAAGCGCCTCATCAAGCGTAGATTGGAATGATGCAACTAAATCATGGGGTAGTTTCTTGATAAATCCGACGGTATCGGAGACGAGCACTGGAGGAAAAGCCTCTGGGTACAAAGATTTCACACGGGTATCAAGGGTGGCAAATAATTTATCTTCTACCAAGACATCGCTACCTGTCAGCTTTCGCATCAGCGACGACTTTCCAGCATTGGTATAACCTACCAGAGAGACTTGGAAATTTTCTTTCCTGCGGCTGCGCCGTCTATTCTGCTCGTAACGAATCCCCTCGAGGCGTGACTTTAATTCGGATATTCGGTCTCTAATATGACGCTTGTTGAGTTCGTGGGAAGTCTCTCCTATTCCTTTAGATCCAATCCCGCCGCCTTGACGATCACCTCTAATATGAGAGACCCTTAGCCTTGGTGCCAAATAAGACAACTTGGCAATCTCCACTTGAATGAGGGCCTCTCGGCTTTTGGCATGCCTGTTAAATATTTCGAGAATCACACCTGTCCGATCTAAAACTTCGACGCCGGTCGCTTTTTCAAGGTTGATCAATTGCTTAGTGGAAATTTCACCGTCATAAATGACAACATCGGCTTGCACGCTATTTTTTGCCATTGGGTCATCGCCTGAACTCTCGTCAACTGAACTATAGAGACTGCCGACTGGATAATCTTCGTCTTTATCGTCACAGGTTTCATCTTCTGACTTCCGGCTAAATCCTTCAACGATTCCAGTGCCGCCGGTATAGCCGGCAAGTTCTTTTAATTTCCCTGCGCCCAATAAGGTTCCCGCCTCAGGTTTTGAGCGGCGTTGCGTCAGCGTTGCAACAACTTCAAGGCCCATGGTTTTAACCAGTCGCCTAAGTTCGAGGAGGGACGAATGGTTCTCCTCATTGGAAACGCCATGGGTTTGAACTGAAAACAAGACCGCTGTCTTTTTTCTTGGGGTATTATTTGTTTGTTCGATCATCTTTTGGTTTGACCATCCGTATTAAATTTAAAAAGTTGTTTTTTGGTGCTCACCCGCTATTACTTTGATTATGAAACGGCTCAAATTTAGCGGTCAGAAGCTCTCGAAATGTCCAAACATGATTCGTCAGTCCGGCAGCCATTCCAGGGGTTCGATGTTGCCACTTGGGGTGAATCAATCCCAAGG
>NZ_DDYV01000164.1:0-4933 GCF_002348205.1 Desulfobacter sp. UBA2225
GCCTGACAATACCGGATGGGTACAATATGCATGAACTTCTTTGGCACCCTTTTCACTGATAACGCTGGCAGCCTCGGTCAGGGTCCCGGCAGTGTCCACCATATCATCAATAACCAAAGCAATTTTACCCTTCACATCTCCGATGATAGCCATGGCCTTGGCCTGATTGGGTGCGCTACGGCGTTTATCCACGATGGCAAGGCCGGCATCCAAGCGTTTGGCATAAGCCCTGGCCCGCTCCACCCCGCCTGCATCCGGAGAAACTACAACGATATCATCACTAAAACGGGTTTTTATATCATCAATAATTATAGGGGCTGCATAAAGATTATCCACGGGCACATTGAAAAAGCCCTGAATCTGTCCGGCATGCAGGTCCATGGTGATGACCCTGTCAACCCCGGTCCTTTCAAGCAAGGCTGCAACCACCTTGGCACTGATGGGCACCCGGGGAGCAACTTTCTTGTCCTGGCGGGAATATCCGAAATAGGGAATAACAGCGGTCACCCGGGCAGCAGAGGAACGTCTGAAGGCATCAATGAGCAGCAGAAGCTCAACTAAATTGTCGTTCACAGGCTTGCACGTGGATTGAATGACATAAACTTCCCGCCGACGCACATTTTCATGAATTTCGACCTGGGTTTCCCCGTCACTGAACCGGTTGACCTTCAATCGTCCCAGAGGTTTGGCCAAATATTCCGATATTCTTTCTGCAAGGGGGACATTGGAGTTTCCGGCAAATATGGACAGGCCGTTCATAATAAACCTCTTTGTTTTCTAACCATTCCTGGCCCTTTAAAATTTTGGCTGGGGCGAGAGGATTCGAACCTCTGAATGCAGGGATCAAAACCCTGTGTCTTACCGCTTGACGACGCCCCAAAATTTTTATTAGATCAGCCATCCAAAAGCCCGATCCTGCAAAGAAAAACATATTTCATGTTTTCCGACCGGACCTGCAAGAGCTGTTCGTAGTCCCTTTCGGCCATATTATGATCCGAGTAAAGGGCAAAAAGAGACGAGCCGCTTCCAGACATATACACATTTCTTCGCAGCAGCAACGCCATATCTTTTTTTGCAGTACCGATCTCAGGGTATAAACTGCATGCCGGTCTCTCAAGATCGTTATGCAAAAATTCCCTGCCATCAAGCTCTTTTCCGAATGGCAGCATGTTCGAACTCGGTTTTATAATACATGAAGGGATGAATGTCAATCCAAATTCCAACTTTTTGAAAACATTTCCTGTTGAGGCAGGCACACCCGGGTTTACAACAATCACAGACAGGCGTGGCATTTGCGTGCAGGGCACAAGTTTTTCGCCTACGCCGGAGGCAAAAGCAGGCCCCCCGGAAATAAAAAAAGGAACGTCTGTCCCCAGGGTCAGCCCCAAACGCATCAGTTCATCCTTGGAAAACGGGGTTTCGCTATATTCATTCAAGGCCAGCAGCACACATGCGGCATTCGAACTGCCCCCCCCAAGCCCCCCACATACCGGTATCCTTTTTTCAATGTGGATGGTCAAATGGTCAAAAACAAAATCTCCCTTTTTGTCAATCATTGCAGCCCTGAAAAGGACTGCGGCCCGGCATGCCAGGTTCGTATCATCTTCTGGGACATCCGGATGGCTGCACACCGCCCTGATACCGTTGCCTGACCGTTCAATTCCCAAACGATCGGCCAGTGTCAAAGGGGCCATCAGGGAGAACAGTTCATGGTAACCGTCAGCCCGCCTGCCCGTCACATAAAGAAATAAATTGATCTTAGCAGGAGATAGCCGTACCTGCATCAGGACCTGGCCTCCACATAGGCGATTCGCAGCTCACTGAGCAGGGCTTTAAGCAGGTTTTGCTCATCCCCGTTCAGGTTGCCGGAAGTTTTTTCCTGGAGCATTGCAATCATATCAATGGTGTGTTTTGCTATTTCCAGATTTTTTGTTTTTTTCCCGGTGGATGGATCCTCGACTATTCCAAGCTGCACAAGACCGGATGAATACAAAGACAAAATAAAACTTGAAAAATCTATCCTGGGCAGCGCGTTTTTACAGGCTGATTTACCGGTTTGTGCCTCTTTCATTATAAAGCCATCTCCTTGAGCCATTTTTCCTCCTTTGTGTCACAATCTTGTTTATAAATCTCCCAGGGCATACTGAGCGGATTTCAGGGTATTTTTCATGAGCATGGCAATCGTCATAGGGCCGACGCCGCCAGGAACAGGGGTGATCTTGCCTGCTATGTCCTTGGCTGCATCAAAGTCTACGTCACCTTTTAGAATCACTTTTCCTGTGGCTTCATTTATGCCCACACGGTTAACGCCGACGTCAATGACAGTGGCGCCCGGCTTGATCCATTCGGGTTTAACAAGGCCAGGCACGCCGGCTGCAACAACAAGGATATCAGCACGTTTGCAATGGGCGGCAAGATCTTTGGTCCTTGTATGAACAATGGTTACGGTGGCATTGGCAGCAACACCTTTTTGGGCCAGCATCATGGCAATGGGTTTGCCGACGATATTGGAACGTCCCACCACAACGACCTCTGCTCCGCATGTCTGTGTGCCGGAACGGACAATCATCTCCTGGATACCGGCCGGGGTGCAGGGCATGAATCTGGCATCATCACCGCCGATCATCAGACGACCCACATTAACGGGGTGGAATGCATCCACATCCTTATCCGGATTAATGGCATTAATCACCTTTTTTTCATCAATATGCATGGGCAGCGGCAACTGAACCAGAATGCCGTGAATGTCGGGATCATTGTTGTATTTTTCGATCAAAGCCAGCAGATCAGCTTCGCTGATATCTTCGGGCAGATCTTCCTGAATTTCATGAAATCCAACAGACAACGCGGTTTTTATTTTTAAGGTGACATAACTGACAGATCCCGGGTCTTTACCCACAAGAATGGTTGCCAATCCAGGCACTTTGCCGTGTTTGGCCTTCATTTTTTCAACATCGGCCTTTATTTCAGCCAAAATAGTCTTTCTTATCTCGGTTCCGCTAATGATTTTTGCGGTCATGCAGTTTCTCCTGATATGCTCCGACAACGAAAAACATACAGCGCTGTTTCCTTTGCCGGGTTGGTTAAATCTTTATCTTAAAATATACCCTGAACCTTGCCGGTTTCAACATCAACATCAATACGTTTAAAGGCCGGGTTGGAACAGGTGCCCGGCATCAGAGAGATATCGCCGGCAACAGGAACGATAAAACCTGCCCCCCTGTAAGTCAGGACTTCACGGATGGTAAGTCTCCAATTTGTGGGCACCCCCTTAAGCGCAGCGTTGTCAGACAAAGACAGGTGGGTTTTCACCATACAGACACCCATCTTGGAAACTTCCGGATCGGCCTGGAGCTCAGCTAATTTCCTGTCGGCAACAGGAGAGTAATCAACACCGTCGGCACCGTAAACCTCCTTGGCAATAAGTTCGATTCTCTGTTTAAGCGGCATGTCCAGCATGTAGAGGAACTTGAATTGTGTTTTTTCCTCGCATGCGTCCACAACCGCCCGGGCAAATTCAATGGCACCGTCGCCGCCTTTTTCCCAGTGGCGGGAAACCGCCACTCTTGCACCTTCGGCATCGACAAGTTCACGCACCTTGGCGATCTCAGCGTCAGTGTCCATATAGAAGACATTGATGCAAACCACCGGCGATATGCCCGCTTTACGGACGTTGCGGATGTGATGGATGAGATTGACACATCCTTTTTCAACCCATTCAACGTTTTCGATACCGTATGCTTCGGGCATGGGCTTACCCGGAACAGGCACAGGTGCGCCGCCATGGCACTTTAAAGCACGGATCGTTGCAACGATAACGGCACAATCAGGTGTTAGCCCCGAGTAGCGGCATTTCAGGTTCCAGAACTTTTCAAAACCAATGCCTGCGCCAAAGCCGGATTCGGTCACGTGGTAGTCAGCCAATTTCAAGCCGACTTTATCGGCGATGATGGAACTCTGGCCAATGGCAATGTTGGCGAACGGCGCTGCATGAACAATAACAGGCTGGCCTTCCATGGTCTGCATCAAAGAGGGTTTCATTGCGTCAACCATCCAGGCAGTCATTGCTCCGGCAACCTTTAAGTCTTCAGTGGTGACAGGTGCGCCTTTTTTGGTGTATGCCACAACGATCTTACCCATTCTTTCACGCAGATCTTTAAGATCTTTGGCCAGGGAGAGGATGGCCATAACTTCTGAAGAGACCGCAATACCGAATTTGGATTTCATCATAAACCCGTCGAACTTGCCGTTTACGCCGTCAATACCGATAATGATGTTACGCAGGGACTGGCAGCAAAAATCCATGACCCATCCCATTTCAATATTGGTGGGATCAATGTCGATTCGCTTCATGCCCGAGAGGCGCTCCAGTTGCTCGTCATTATAGTTTCTTTCATGCTGTAAACGAGAGGTCAGGGCTACCATGGCCAGGTTGTGGGCGTTCANNTCATGATGGCGTTGATGTCGCCGGTAAATCCCAAAGAAAAGGGCGTCAAAGGAATGCACTGGGCCAGACCGCCGCCGGCGGCAGACCCCTTGATGTTCATGGTCGGGCCACCTGAAGGCTGACGGATGGCGGCTGCAACACGTTTTCCGATTTTTCCAAGGCCCTGTACCAAGCCTATGGCAGAAGTGGATTTGCCTTCCCCAAGCGGGGTGGGGGTAATGGCGGTAACATCAATATACTTTCCGTTGGGCTTATCTTTAAGACGGTCAAGTACTTTCATGAAATCGATTTTACCAATGTAATGCCCCTGGGGCAGCAGTTCTTCTTCGGTTAATCCAAGTTTTTCACCGATTTTATAAATGGTAAGCATCTTTTTTTCTGCATCTTCCGCAATTTCCCAATCCGCATGTTTGGTTGGATCTAAGGCCATGACCAACCTCCTTTAATTTTTTTTATAAGATAGTCTGGGTAAGTTACTCAGATCTT
>NZ_DDYV01000012.1:0-8415 GCF_002348205.1 Desulfobacter sp. UBA2225
CGGATTGATGATGACAAGGGCGATTTTTTTGCCCAAGCCTTCCTGAGCAGTGACGGGATCGTGCCGGGACAACAGGTTGTGTATATCCTTAAACTATGCACGGCACAACAGATCAAGGGGGCGTCTTTTGATCCGCCCCGGTTTGAGGGCCTGACTGCCAAACAGTTGACGGACTGGTCCAAAGATACCCGGACCATCAACGGCCGGGTCTTTATGGTCAATGAGACAAAATATCTGGTCCAGGCGGACGCACCCGGACAGTTTACCATTCCCCCGGCTGTTTTTGTGGCCCAGGTGCCCATACAGCGAACCAGACAACGTGATCCGTTTAATTCCGTATTCAATGATTCGTTTATTCGGGATTCATTCTTCGACACCACACCGGCAAAGCCCGTGCGTGTGGTGTCCAATTCCGTGAATCTGACGGTCTCTCCTTTGCCGGAATATAAGGGGGATAAACCCTTTTCAGGCCTTGTGGGTAATTTTTCCATATCAAGTGAGCTGGACAAAAATACGGTGAAAACAGGTGAATCCGCCACATTGACCGTTGTTATTAAAGGAACTGGGAACATTATGGATGCGGCGTTGCCTGCCCTGAACCTGAATACGGATCAGTTTAAAGTATATGAAGATACACCGGTTCAGGATGTGCAGGTTACCGAACAAGGATTTGAGGGACACAAAGTGTTCAAGCAAGCGTTGGTGGCTTCTGTTGCTGGCAAAGCCCTTATTCCCGAGCTTTGCCTGGTTTTCTTTGATACAGAATCGAAAACGTATAGAACCATTACCACAACGCCTTTAACACTTGATGTCCAACCGGGCGGCCCTGTGACCTTGGTGGATGCGGCTTCTGCCGTAAATACGGATGCGCAAACCCAGGCGGCAGTCAAAAACGAAAAATCCGAGGTGAGGCTTCAGAACAGGGATATTCTGGATATTAAAGAAGACATTGCGAGTATCCACTCACGCCCCTGTCTTTCCATGGGCTGGTTTGTCTTTCTGGTCTGCCTGCCGGCCTTGGGGTTTGGGGCGGCAGGCACGGTCATGCAGTTTGGCGCCAGGGAAAAATCTTTGAAAGAGCAATACCGTAAAAAAGCATGGGATTATCTAAAACAAGCGCGTAAAACCTCACCGGACGATCCCGGGTTTCTGCCGGGTTTGTCTTCAGCACTTACCTATGCCGTCCTGGCCCGGGGGGGCAAGGGGGGTGAAAGCCTGACCCGGGATGAGGTCCGGCAGATTCTGTCCTGCAACGGCCGGAACCAGGAAACCGTCAACAAGGTTACCCAGCTGATGGATGCCATGGATGCCGCCCGTTTCGGAGGAAAACCCATGGATGAGAATACCGCGCGAAGCTGCCTGGACCAGGTTTCTTCCCTGATTCGTACGCTTATGGTTGTGGTCTGTGTGGGATTCTCCCTTTTTATGTTCCGGAGCACGGGTCTGGCTGCCCAGGATAGTGCCGGGATAATCGCCCCAAAACAAGTTTACGCTGTAAAAGACACGGCGGGTGTATTTGTGGATGCGGTGCGCGCATATAAGACAGGGGATTATGCGGCGGCGGCTGAACAGTTTGAGTCAATCGCTGAAACCCGCGTCGATAATCCGGCTCTTTTTTATAATACCGGTAATGCATATTTGAAAAGCAAGGATCTGGGCCGAGCCATCCTGTGGTATGAGCGCGCAAGAAAACTTGCACCCTCGGATCCGGATTTAAGATTTAATTTGGCCTATGCCCAAAGCCTTTTAAAAGATAAAAAAGAGACCAGCTTCTCCTTTACCGATATCATTTATTTCTGGCAGGGCCTGATTTCTTTGAAATGGCTTCAGTATGCCTCGATCACGCTTTCTTTTTGTTTTTTTATTTGGGCAACGGTTCAAAAATCCAGGGGCAGACAGATTTTTTCAGGTGTGGGCATTTTTATTTTTTTATTTTTTGCCGGCACAACTCTGGCTGCGGGACTTGAATACAACCGGATTAACTCGAATATAAAAGCCGTTATTCTTGCTGAAAAAGCCGGTGTTCGTTCCGGAACCATGGATAACGCCACCCTCTTGTTTGACCTGCATGCCGGTACACGGGTTCGGGTGCTGGAAAAGAAAGATAACTACATGAAAATCCGTTTTGCCAAAGACAAGGTGGGGTGGGTGGCATGCAAAAATGTAGAAATAATATAGAAGAGAAAGAGAACACTGAAGTTGAATCTCTTTGGAAATTAATATATAACGACTAACCTAATTTTAACAAATCATTGATCCGCTCGGACAAATTTTACCGGGACGGTCAGGAATAAAATTTTCTATGGATATCATGAATACAAAAATCGGCGTTGTCGGGGCAGGTGCCTGGGGAACAGCACTTGCCAAACTACTTGCGGATAAAGGGTTTACCCTGGATCATTGGGCTTTTGAAACCGAAGTAAAAGAAGAAATTACCCTTCACAGGGAAAACAGAAGTTTTCTGCCCGGGTTCAGTCTGCCCCCAGGGCTTGTACCTACCAATGACATTGAAAAGGCAGTGTCCGGAAAAGATCTTGTGCTCATGGTGGTGCCCTCCCATTGTATGCGCGCTGTGGCCACACAGATGAAACCTTTTGTCTCCCCGGGCACTGTTATCGTCAGTGCCTCCAAGGGCATTGAAAATAAAACGCACATGATTATGACCGATATCCTGTCCGAAATTATTGATTTTTTGCCTGATCACAATTTTGGTGTGCTGTCGGGCCCAAGTTTTGCCAAGGAAGTGGCTGCAGGAATACCAACGGTGGTGGCAGCGGCAGCGTTGAAAAACGAAGTGGCCACATTTATTCAGAAGGTGTTTTCTTCGCCCAACTTCAGGGTCTATGTTAACCATGATATTATAGGCACCCAGATCGGCGGTGCCATGAAAAACGTGATTGCGATTGCCGCTGGTGCTTGTGACGGAATGAATATGGGACTTAATCCCAGGGCTGCTCTGATCACTCGCGGCCTGACGGAAATGAACCGTTTGGGCACCCGCCTGGGTGCAGATCCCTTAACCCTTTCCGGACTGGCCGGCGTGGGAGATCTGTTGTTGACCTGCACAGGGTTTCTCAGCAGAAATTACACTGTCGGCAAACAGATCGGCCAAGGCAAGTGCCTGGATGATATTATTTCGGAAATGCGCATGGTGGCCGAAGGTGTTAAAACCACCCGGTCCGTTTACAACATGTCAAAAAAACTTAATGTCGATCTGCCCATCTGTGCTGAAGTCTATTCTGTCCTGTTTGAAAACAGCCCTGTGGAAAAAACTGTTGAGCGGCTCATGGGCCGATCCCTGAAACACGAGTTGGCAGGCGTGATCTGATTTTCTTTTGATTAACAGGAAAGAATATGACGACCATAGAAAAAAGACAGGGCGAGGAAACCATTGCCAATGCCATAGCATTGGATATTTTAAACTCAAAATTCAAAATACCTCCCATGCCGGCCAATGGGCCAAAATTGATCTCCCTAATCAGAAAACCGATTGATGATATAGAAGTCGATGATTTTGTAAAGATCATTGATTCGGATCCAGGCCTTTTATCCATGATTCTTCAATTGGCAAATTCGATCTATTTCAAGGGAGTTAATGAGATTTACAGTTTGCGGTCAGCCATTGTCCGTGTTGGACTTCAAGAGACCATCAATACAACCAATTTATATTTTTTCAAGCGTATGTTCCCAAAGATTCCTGAAATAAAGGGGTTTCAACCCCAAGAGTATTGGGCCTTTTCCTGGGCTTGCGCCAATGCGGCAAGACGTCTGGGGCATCCGAACCTGGAGATGAATGTCAATCCGGGTGAACTTTATATTGCAGGATTGCTTCATGGTATTGGAAAATTAATTCTTGCAATTCAATATCCTTTTGAGTTTTCAAAATGCATTCAAACAGCCGCCAAATTAAAATTACCTATTCATACTGTTGAGCTGGATGAATTTGGAACTACAGACGCTCATATCGCATCAAAATTGTTGGGGATCTGGCATATCCCTTCCAGGGTTTGTACTAGTATAGAATTTTACCAGAATCCGGATTTGGCACCGGAAAAGGACAGACATATTGCGGCATTAATTCAGTTTGCCTATGCCGTTGCCTCAATGTCCGGTATTGGGAAAAACGGCGATGGCTGTGTCAGTTCGCTGGAATCCACCTGGATCGCCGGACAATCGGGATTACCATTGTCCAAAAAGGAAATTCAGGAAACGGTTGTCAAGGAGATCCAAAGGTCTCTGGAGAAAAAATCAGAAAGCATCACCGGTATCGCCCCCCAAAAACAAAATACGGTATCTGAGCCTAAAAATGAGCTTTCTCAACATCGGCAGATTGATAATATAAAAAATTCAATGTCTCCCAAGTTGTATTCAGCTAAAGCGGACTCGTCTAAAACTGGATTTTTTGCCTGGATACGTTCATTGTTTCATTGACAAAATAAAAGATTTTTTTAGTTTTTCCCAAGTCCTTTATGCGCTGTCTTTACGGCTTTTAAGATAACCTGTGTCATCCGGCAGGCCGGGCATGCGTGCTGTTGAATTGGCAAGGTGATCGCAGGCTTCGTTCAAGGGGTTACCGGCATGGCCTTTTACCCAAATGAACCGAATATCAAGACCCGGCAGAAGATCCAGAAGACGCTCCCACAAATCAGGATTCATGGCCGGGCTGCCGTCGGCTTTTTTCCAGCCCTTACGTTTCCATGCTTTTGCCCAGTTTTTGGTAATACCGTTGACAACATACCGGGAATCCGAATGCAGGCAGATAGGACGGGTCTCCTCTTTTAACGCTTCAAGGGCCACGATCACAGCCAAAAGTTCCATGCGGTTGTTGGTGGTCAGGTTAAATCCGCCGGAAAAAGTTTCCCCTGTTTCAAATACTACGCCATATCCCCCGGGGCCTGGGTTTCCGATGGCTCCGCCATCCGTATACACCATTACGGCATTTTCCGGATATTCATAATCGGCCGGCTCCTGCCCGGTCTTATTTTTCTTTGGGGCACTATCAAAATTTTTAGTTAAAGATGCAGGATTTGTGTAGGAAGGATCCTCCAGAAAGGCCAAGGCCTCCTGTTTTGTTTTAAAGCTTTTGAATCGGGCGCCTGCAAATCCTTTGACCTGGCACTGGGCATCCGGCCATGATGTAAATATACCTGTTTTTCGGCCCCTGGCCACTGCGTAGAATTTCATACCCAGACTATAATTACAAAAAAAAGGAATGTAAAGAAACATCTGTGTATCAAAATTAGGCTGTTTCTTGAAATAAATATGCATTCGGTGTAGAGTATTGAAACAATAACGGATCAATTGCAACATCTTGCCGCCGGTTTCAGGTGCCCAATAACCTAAAAAACAGGGGAGAGCCAGGCTAAATAGGCGGCTAAGCAGTTTGCATTAACCATAAAGGAGGTAAAATGGAACCCAGTAAATTCCGTGAATCAAGACTGTCCATCAACAGTTTGTGTGAACAATTGGACCAGCTTATAGAACAAGAGGAGGTGGATGAGTCAAGAGCCTGCTTTGACCAGGCATTCGTTCAACTGGACGAGTTGAAGCCCAAGGCTTCAGGAGATGTTCAGGAGCGTTCGGTTAAGAATCTGGCAATGAAGCTCAAGGGCATGGAAGACAGGATTTCCAAGTTAAAAACCAAGGGAACTCCATCCTCCGGCTCTGGATCTCGGGTAACAAATAATATTGAATGGGACATTGACCGGGTGGCACAATTAGCAAGAACTTTTCTTGAAAAAATACTGAAAAACATGGCTGGTGATCCAGAATCAAAAGTTTTTTTCGGCACTACGGGCAAAGGTATCCGTCCCAACTACCAGGTTCAGTTCAAAGAGGGTCAAATAACTTCGTTTACAGGATCAGGCCATAAACCCAAGGCAGTCTCCGCTGGTGAGGGTGCAAAAAATTTATCTGCACCTTTTTCCTTCCAGGAGGTTGACGCCATTTTAAACAAGACAGGCAATATTTGAAGGATTAAAACGGATGAAAACAATCAGAACACTGTTTTTATTTGCGATCATGTTTTCTGAAATGCATGTTTTTACCCAACAGGCACTGGCTGAATATGCCTCATCAGCCACTCAGGGCCTTAAAGTCAGGATTGATGCTATCCTTGATGTACTTAGGGCTCCTGACTTTCAAGGAGATGAGAAAAAAGAGATTCGCAGGCAGAAAATTCGTGACATTGTCCTGAATGGTTTCGATTTTGGTCGTATGGCCCAGTCCACTCTTGGAAAACATTGGAGAGGACGAACCCCGGAAGAAAAGCAGGCGTTTACGGTCCGGTTCCAGCGTTTGATTGAAACTGCCTATATCTCCAAGTTGGAAAGCTATACCAATGAAAAGGTGGTCTACCTTGATGAGCAGCTCAAAAGGAAAGAAGACCGGGAATACGCAAAAGTCCAGACCCAGATTATTAACACCGATGGTACTGAAATTCCCATTGCCTATATGATGCACAGGCAGGGCACAGATCCCTGGCTGGTATTTGATATCAACATTGAAGGGGTAAGCATGGTTAATAATTACCGCTCTCAGTTTGGTGAATTCCTCGGCCAAAAACCGTTTTCAGAGCTGCTCAAAGATATTGATGCAAAAAACAGCTCTGAATAACAGGCATGGGCTGATCTGGACTATCAACAGCCAGAGTCAACCCACAACAAGACATGAACGCAAATTAACAACTTATTAAAACTTTGATATAAAATAAAAAAAAGTCATTGCATCTTTCAAACTTATGCCGGTCTGTGATTCAACAGACCGGCATATTATATTCATATCCCGTTCGTTTCTGCTGACCGGCAATTGCTTTAGCCGGCATAAACTCCCACCAACCTCTAATACAATTTTAATGTTTATATATTATCATTGAGAATCATAGTGCGTTCCCATTAGATGTGCGGTGAACCATTTGGGTATGGAAAAAGCGCTTGGTTAATATAATGAATGAATAGTGGTCATTGACGAATAAAACCTGTGTCGGATTCAGCCTGGAAAGGGGCCAAAAGAGAAAAAAAATTTCGCAACAAAACACAATTCTAACTTTTGGTTAATATAATATTAAACTGAATCTAATAAATTTGAACAAAATTTTTAAGGAACATAGATGACATCGATTCATGTGCTTATACTACTTTGGGTGCTGACCGTTGCAGGATTTTTTATAGGTCGCAGCAAGGCCTTTGCTGTTTGCTCCGGCATAGGCGGTCCAAAAGCACTTCATTCCAGACCGTTATATTACGGAGCCCTGACCTCCATTTGGTGTGCGGTACCGGCTTTAATCGTGTTTTCGTTCTGGCTTTTTTTCCAGTCCACCATCATCATGGATCTGGTGATGGCAGATCTTCCAGAGGATATCCGATCCTTGCCCCAAGACCGCCTTAATCTTGTTGTCAATGATATCCGAAATATTGTATCCGGTAACCTTGTGGGCAATGAAATCAGTCCTGTCATTCAAGCTGCAGTCGATCATTATAAAAGTCTTGAGATGATCACCCAGGCCGCGTTAAGCGTAATCATAACGGCGATGTCCATAGTTGCCATTGCAGGTGTGTGTCTAAAAATCACACCAAAGCTTCGGGCCAGGAATCATGTAGAAAAGGTTGTTGAAATCCTGCTCATTGCCTGCGCCACTCTGGCTGTTGTCACCACCATCGGCATTGTACTTTCCGTATTTTATGAGGCATTTCGGTTTTTCAAGATTGTGCCGGTTCATAGCTTTTTATTCGGACTTGAATGGAGCCCCCAGATGGCCATTCATGCTGATCAGATCGGATCTTCCGGTGCATTCGGGGCGGTTCCGGTTATATTTGGCACCATGCTCATTGCCGGCATTGCCATGTGTGTGGCAGTGCCGTTAGGGCTTATGGCTGCCATTTACTTGTCTGAATATGCCAATGGAAAGTTTAGAAGTGTTGCCAAGCCGCTTTTGGAGATCCTGGCCGGGATTCCCACGGTAGTTTATGGTTTTTTTGCAGCCCTTGTTGTGGCCCCGGCCATCAAGGATGCGGGTAATATCCTGGGGTTTTCGGTATCTTCGGCAAGTGCTTTGTCTGCCGGGATCGTTATGGGAATCATGATCATTCCCTTTGTTTCCTCTTTATCCGATGATGTAATCACTGCGGTACCACGGTCCTTGCGGGATGGCGCTCTGAGCCTTGGTTCCACCCGGAGTGAAACCATTATCAATGTTGTGCTGCCCGCAGCCCTCCCCGGAATTGTGGGCGGGGTGCTGCTGGCCGTGTCCCGGGCCATTGGGGAGACCATGATTGTTGTCATGGCGGCCGGCCTGTCTGCAAACCTGACCGCCAATCCCTTCCAGGCAGTTACAACGGTTACGGCGCAGATTGTCACCCTGCTGGTGGGAGACCAGGAATTCGACAGCCCCAAGACCCTGGCCGCCTTTGCCCTGGG
>NZ_DDYV01000012.1:8460-8961 GCF_002348205.1 Desulfobacter sp. UBA2225
ATGCACAGAGTAGGGTTAGGACCATAGATATTGTCAAAAAGGGACTTAATAAACGCTACCGCAAAGAACGTTGGTTTCGTTTATTCGGGTGTACAGCCGTTATTATCAGCCTAAGTTTTTTGTCATTGCTGTTTATCTCGATTATTTCCAACGGGTATACTGCGTTTCAGCAGACCATGGTCCGGCTGGATCTCTTTCTGGATAGCAAGGTTATAGACAAGGATGACCTGGCAGGTGCCGATTATTCCAAACTTATTCATAACGCTTTGTTGTCTGTTTTTCCTGATGTGACAAAACACAAAGATAAACATAAATTGTACGGACTTGTCAGTATAAGCGCTACCTATATGCTCCAGGATTTTGTGGCCAAAAACCGACATGAGATCGGAACAACCATTCAGATATGGGTACCGGCCGATGATGATGTGGACATGTTGATGAAAGGGCGCATTGATCGGGACAAGCCTGAGTCCCAAAGACGAATTAATGACCAGCAGCTTG
>NZ_DDYV01000006.1:0-7593 GCF_002348205.1 Desulfobacter sp. UBA2225
CATCCGCGCTAATGCCTGCCTTGTCCAGACGTTCCAGGAACCCATAAATACGATCAAGCGCCACGGACACCTCACGCATGCTGTTTTCGCTGTAATCGATGGGAGAACGGTAATGCTTGGACAAAAGAAACATGCGGATCACTTCCGGGCTGTAGTCGGCCAGCACCTCCTTGATCATGGTGAAGTTACCCAGGGACTTGGACATCTTCTCATTGTTAATGTCCACAAATCCGTTGTGTATCCAGTATTTGACAAAGGGCACACCAAAAGACCCCTCGCTCTGGGCAATCTCGTTTTCATGGTGGGGAAAAATTAAATCCTTGCCCCCGCCATGGATATCAAAGCTTTCGCCAAGGTATTCGTGACTCATGGCCGAACATTCAATGTGCCAGCCGGGCCGCCCTTTTCCCCAGGGGCTCTCCCAGTATGGCTCACCGGGTTTGGCTGGTTTCCACAAAGTGAAGTCCAGCGGACTTCTCTTTTTTTCGTCCACGGCGATTCGGGCACCCGCCTGCATATCATCGGGGTTGCGGTGGGACAGTTTTCCATATTCACTGAAAGATGAAATGGAAAAATAGACATCCCCGCCTTCCACATGATAGGCCTTGCCCAGATCAATCAGACGCTCGACAAACCGGATAATATGATCAATGTGCTCGGTGGCTTTAGGCGCGATGGTGGGCCGGAGGACATTGAGCGCGTCCATTTCATTGTGAAATTCGTCAATATATTTTGTGGTGATAGCCGTGCAGGAGTCGCCCGTCTCATTGGATTTTTTGATAATTTTATCATCCACATCCGTGAAATTGCGCACATAGGTCACCTCATACCCGAGCTGCATCAGCCAGCGGTACACCATGTCAAACACCACCACGGACCGGGCATGACCGATATGGCTGGTATCATATACCGTGGGACCGCACACGTACATGCCGGCTTTATTGGCTCTAATTGGAACAAATTCTTCTTTTTTCCCGCTCAGGGTATTATAAATCCGTAAACTCATTGCTTTTTATCCCGTCTCTTAACTTTTATTTTTATACAGCAGCACACTGGCCTGGGCTGCAATGCCCTGTTTTCTGCCGATAAATCCCAAATGCTCGGTGGTGGTGGCCTTGATGTTTACACAGTCCGGTGACAATTCCAGGACCGTGGCAATACAGGCGGCCATGGCCTTTTTATGGGGACTCATCTTCGGAGCCTGGGCAAAGATGGTGCAGTCCAGATTAGCGACCATAAATCCTTTATCCTGAATTTTCCCTTTGCATATATGCAGAAACCGGGTGGAGTCCATCCCTTTATATGCCGGATCCGTATCCGGAAAGTGTTCCCCGATGTCACCCAGGCCCGCTGCCCCTAAAAGGGCATCACAAACGGCATGGAGCAGCACATCCGCGTCTGAATGTCCTTTCAACCCCATGGGATGATCGATCTCGACCCCGCCGATAACCAGCCTGGGCCCGGCCACCAGTTCATGGACATCGGTTCCTGTGCCCACCCTTATATTCATCTGCAATTAAATCTCCTTTGCACAAATTAGCCTTTTAATATATGCATCTTAAAACCAAAAGTCAAAAATTCAATTTTGCATCTTCATGATCAATGTCATAAAATTAAGATGGTTGCAGATTAAAACCACAAAGAACAAGAAGAACACGAAGTTCAGTACTCTAATATCTTCCTGAACTTGATGTTCTTCCTGGTAAAATACTCAATGAATAGATACGTTTCTTTTTTTACTCAAAGGTGACCGGGGAATAATCCTTGGGCAGGTGGGCCGTCCCCAAGAGGCAGGGCAGGCCAGAGGCCCGGGATATATCGGCCGCGATTTTTTCAATGTTCGGACAGAACCCGCCTTTGGTCTTATCCCATCCCTCTTCGGTTTTGGACGCAAATGTACAGGTGCACAAATGGATAGCCTGAGCCCCTTTTGACTTAAGTATTTTTGCCATATCCGCCACATTGTCCCCGGGGCACCGGCAGGTAAAGACACCAACCGGGGTACAGGCATCATAACCGGCAAATCCCTCGGTGGTTTCAAGCATTGCTTTAAAACAATTGGTCAAAGGACATCTGGTTTCATTTTTTTCGCACCGGATGAGTCCCACTTTTGTCATACACACCTCCTGTTATGCTTAATGGTGTTTGAACGGCTCGTTAGAGGAGCGCATGCTCACAAAGCCGGCCATCTGAGGCGTTGCAAATTTTTCTGCGCCTTGCATCTGGGCAACTTTTCATCCAAACACAGGGTTTTGGTTCAAGCACTAAATAAAAAATTGACCTAACGCCGGCCCATGCCGCCGCCACCGCCACCCATGCCACCGCCGCCGCCCATACCTCTACCGCCACCGCCGCCCATACCCCGGCCGCCACCACCGCCCATGCCTCGACCACCGCCACCACCCATGCCTCGACCTCCTCCCATACCTCGGCCTGAACCCATACCGGGAGTTCCGGAATTTGGATCTGCCGTGGGTCTTTGGGGGGGAGCTGCCGGGTTCACACCTGACTTCTCTTCCGCTGTGGCCTGGGTCACACTTGTCAATTCATTGTTTTTCAGCCGGATTACGGCCTGGGACGCGGTACCTGACTGCCCCGGATACACAGCGACTCCGGCGGAATTAAAAACCTCCATGGCATTGGGACCACAACTGCCCGTTAAAACCGCCTGGACACCTTTGGAGATAACAAAGGAGGCCGTCTGGATACCTGCACCCCCGGTCAGGTTCATGCTTTCATTGGCAAAGCTTTCACAAGCCATGGTGTCCGTATCAACGATCAAAAGAAACTCACACCTGCCAAACCTGGGATTGATCTCAGCATCCAGATCCCGGCCGTATGCACTGATTGCGACTTTCATAAATACTCCTTAAGCGTAAAGGGTTGAAAGATTGCTACACCAGTAAATATTAGCAAAAGCCGTACCATTTTTTTTATATTCTTTATTATCAATATGTTATGTTTTAACACGCCTTTCAGGAGCAGTAAAACAAAAACCATGGGTCGCACAATTGCAATGGGGTAATGGCCGAATTAATTTATCCGTATCTTCCGTTTTTATCATTTGCCATCTATAATAGCCCAATGACTAAAGCGCCACATAGCAACACCTTAGACAGGATAAATGAATGACGCCCAGTGACATCTCCGGTTTTTCGAGACTGGATCTCAACCTATGGAAGGAATACCTGGACATTGCCCAGGAATTCTGGCTGCCCCAAAGCCTTAAAAGCAAAACGCGTTTTATTGTGATGCTGTGCCTTTTGATGGCCTTTGTGGCGTCTGTGCTTTTTTTGTTCATTGCCGTCACCACAACCGCCACCCACGCCTTCGCGCCGGAGTTTGTCACCCAAACCGCTCCGGGCCTGATGGACTGGATTCAGGGCATCACCCACTCCCGGCTGATCTGGATTCTGGCCGCCGGATTCCTGATTCCGGCCCTGGTCTTTTCCCTTTATTCAAAAAAACTCAAAGGGTTCTTTTTGCCCTGGGGCATCCTTGGGATTCTTCTTTTGCTCTCATTCACGGTGTCAGGGCTTAATGTGGTTTTAAGCTATGTGGGCCGTTTTTTTCAGACCGCCCTTGCCCAAAAGGACCAGCCTACATTCTGGCGGTTTCTCTATGTGTATGCCTCGGTGTTTGTGATAGGCACCCCCATTGTGGTTATTTACTCATACATCAGAAAAAAACTGGGGCTGTTCTGGCGGGAGTGGATCACCACCAGTTTCATTGACAATTATCTTAAAAACAGGGCCTACTATGCCCTGACCACCAGCAAGGAAATTGACAACCCGGACCAGCGGCTGGCCGAAGATTTAAAAGAGTTCACGGTCACCAGTTTAAGTTTTCTTCTTATTATTCTGGGCGCCGTTATTGACCTTGTGGCCTTTACCGGTATTTTGTGGTCCATTTCCAGGCTGTTGTCCGGCATCCTTTTCGCCTATGCCATCTGCGGCACCCTGATCACCATATTTATCGGCAAGCGCCTGGTGGGGCTCAACTACAACCAGCTGCGCAAGGAAGCCGATTTCAGGTACGGTTTGATTCACATTAGAGACAATGCCGAATCCATTGCCTTTTACAAGGGCGAGAAAGTGGAAAAGGCGCAGATCCTCAAGCGGTTCGAATCGGTGTTGAAAAATTTTAATTTTCTCATCGGCTGGCAGCGAAACCTTGAGTTTTTCACCACCGGCTACAATTACCTGGTCATTATCCTGCCTGCCATGATTGTGGCACCCATGTATTTTGCAGGCAAGGTGGAGTTCGGCGAAATCTCCCAGGCCTCATTCGCCTTTGGCCAGGTGTTGGGTGCCTTTTCCATTATTGTCCAATATTTTGACAGCATCAGCGCCTTTGCCGCCGGCATTAATCGTGTAGCCACCTTCAAGGAACGGCTTTTTACGGCATCCGGATCAAAAACGGCAGAAAACGGCGGGAACCGGACCCGGATTCAGCGTGTTGCCAAAGAGAGCATTAACCTGCAAGACCTCACCCTGCAAACCCCTGATTACAAAAGAACCCTGATCCGGAACCTGAGCCTTGATCTTGACACGGGACAAAGCATCCTGATCATGGGCCATTCCGGTGTCGGTAAAAGTTCTCTGCTTCGAGGCATCGCAGGGCTCTGGGCCTCGGGCTCCGGCATCATTGAACACCCGCCGGCGGACAGGGTCATGTTCCTGCCCCAGAAACCGTATATGGTGCTGGGCAGCCTGCGGGAACAACTCCAGTACCCCAGCGGGGGGCGTCTGGACGACAATCAGATCAAGGCGGTCATGGAGAGGGTCAACCTCACGGACCTGTACCAAAAAATGCAGCATGCCGCCGGGGACGACTCTTTTATAGATGCGGAAAATAACTGGGAGGAGATGCTGTCCCAGGGCGAACAGCAACGGCTGGCCTTTGCAAGACTTTTGATCGCAAAACCTGAGTTTGCCATACTGGATGAAGCCACCTCCGCCTTGGATGTGGACAATGAAAAGGCTTTGTACAATACCTTGTCACGGCTTAATATCACCTACATCAGCGTGGGCCACCGCCCCACGTTGAAAGCCTATCACGACAAAATTTTATTCATACAGGCTGACGGGGCATGGGAAATCCGCAAGACCACAGACCAATAAGAATGATGGCGGATTGACAAAAGTTATTGTATAGATCTGTCATGAACGATATTAAACGTTGCGGCTGGGTGACCAGTGACCCTTTATATATCCGTTACCATGACACGGAATGGGGGGTGCCGGTTCACGATGACCGAAAAATTTTTGAATTTCTCATCCTGGAAGGGGCCCAGGCAGGGTTGTCCTGGCTGACGATCCTCAAACGTCGCCAGGGATATTGCAATGCATTCTGTGAGTTTAACCCTGAAAAGATAGCCCGGTTCACCGAAGCCGATATTCAGAAACGGCTTAAAGACCCAGGCATCATCCGAAACAAGCTCAAGGTCCGGTCTGCAGTCACCAATGCCCGGGCGTTCTTAAAGATCCAGGAAGAATTCGGCACCTTTGACACCTATGCCTGGGGGTTTGTGGACGGATCGCCCATCATCAACCGCTATACCAGCCAGGAGCAGGTTCCGGCCACATCCAGCCAGTCCGACGCATTTTCAAAAGACTTATGTAAGCGAGGGTTTAAATTTACCGGGTCCACCATCATCTATGCCCACATGCAGGCCACGGGCATGGTGAATGATCACCTGGTCTCCTGCTTCAGATATAAAGAGGTAATGGCCTGAAAAAGGAAGGCAAATCATGATTATTGTCACCACCAGACAGATGCAGCAGATGGATAAAAACACCATTGAATCCTTTGGCATTCCTGGCCGGGTACTCATGGAAAACGCAGGCCGGGGTGCCATAGAGATGCTCTCCGACCACTTCGACCTTGAAGGTGCCAGGGTGGCAGTGGTGGCGGGCCGGGGCAACAACGGCGGCGACGGGTTTGTGATCGGACGTTACCTCATGGAGATGGGGGTGAGCGTCAGTTTCTTTCTTTTATCCACCCGGGACCGGGTCCAGGGCGATGCCGGGGCAAATATGGACCTGGTACTGGAGCTTCTGGCCGAACACGCCCTGTCACAATTCATTGAAATTCCCGACAAAGACGCCCTGGAAGCGGTAACCGAAATTCTGCTGGACCATGACCTGTTTGTGGACGCCATTTTCGGCACAGGGCTCAATTCCGATGTCCGGGGCATTTACCGTGATGTTATTGAACTGATCAATAATTCGGGCAAAGCGGTGTTCAGCGTGGACATCCCCTCGGGAATCAATGCCGATACAGGCGCAGTCTGCGGGGTGGCCATCCAGGCAGATGCCACAGCCACCTTTGCCTTTGCCAAGGCAGGGCACATTCTGCACCCGGGCAATTTTCACACCGGTGACCTGGAGGTCGTTGACATCGGCATTCCCGGCCACATTGCAAAAGCACAATCTCCCCATATTTTCCTGCCGGAACCCCACGACATTGCAGGCCTGATACCGGCCAGGGCGTTCAATGCCCACAAGGGCAGTTTCGGCCACCTGCTGGTACTGGCCGGCTCGCCGGGTAAAACCGGGGCCGCGGCATTATGCGCCAACGCGGCCATGAGGAGCGGTGCAGGCCTGGTGACCTTGGGCGTTCCAGAAAAGCTTATGCCCGTCATGGAACCTATGGTCGTCGAACCCATGACAACCGCGCTTGCCCAAACCTCTTCCGGCGGCCTGGATGCCGCAGCCTTGGATGACATTATTACACTTTTGGCAGACAAGGCCGCTTTGGCCTTAGGACCCGGCATGGGCACGGATTCCGGCACCCAGGAACTGATCAAAAGCATTCTGGCCATTGCATCCGTACCCATGGTCATTGACGCCGACGGCCTGAACTGCATTGCAAAAAATCCTGACATTCTGACCACGGTCAAGGCCCCGGTTATCCTGACCCCCCATCCGGGTGAAATGGCCCGTCTAACCGGAAAAACCACTGCGGATATTCAGCAGAACCGAATGGAAACCGCCCGAAACTTTGCAGAAAAATACAAGGTTATCCTGGTGCTCAAAGGCGCCCAGACCCTTGTGGCCTACCCGGACGGGGCCGTATTTATCTGTCCCACGGGAAATCCCGGCATGGCCTGCGGCGGCATGGGCGATGTGCTTACCGGCATAATCGCCGCATTCCTGGCCCAGGATTTATCCCCTGAATCGGCTGCCCTTGCAGGCGTTTATGTTCACGGACTGTGTGGGGATCTGCTGGCCGAAGACCACGCCTTTGGGTTTTCGGCATCCGATATGGTGGCGGGCATTCCCCAGGCCTTAACTACCCTTTTGTCATGAAAGAGCTTCTATCCAAAAGCCCGGAACAGACCCAGGAAGCGGCTATGCGCCTGGGCTTATATATCCGCAAACAGCACTTAAGTTGCGCCATAGCCCTGACAGGAAATCTTGGCTGCGGCAAAACCTGTTTTGTCCAGGGCCTTGCCAGGGGGCTGGATGTGGCCGACGGGTACTACATCACCAGTCCCACCTTTACCATCATGAACGAATATCCGGCAGGTAAAATGCGCCTGTGCCACCTGGACCTCTACCGGCTTTCAGACCCGGACGAGCTTGACTA
>NZ_DDYV01000251.1:0-5843 GCF_002348205.1 Desulfobacter sp. UBA2225
CCCTGTTCAGGAACAATTCCGAAGATTTCAGGTCAAACTGCGTGGACATTTGTTGTTTTGCCGGAGTCGGCTCACGTTCTATGAAATTTTTTTGTTCATCGGGGAACATGATGTACTCCAAATTATTTTACCTAACGTTACAAAAATAACTTTTCAAAGAATTAATAACCTAAGGCAAATATAAACTAAGAAAATAAGAATTGTATTAACAATTTACCCTATGAAAACTTCACAGGCAATCAAAAATTTTTAACATATCAAAAATGTGACCGTTACGGCAGGCGGAACCACGTCCCTGGATGTGAATTTTTCAGATGCGTCCATGCAGATGAAGGAATTTGTGGTAAAAGGCCAGGCAATAGAGATGGCCCAGGGCTTGAACCGGCAGAAAAATGAAGGCGTCGGTTAGGGCATGCCGTTTTCGGCAAGGCTTTTATTTTTATATCGACTGTCTTCCGTCACATCCGGTCCAAACCATTGGGGCGGAACAAAGTCCCTGGCCTGGGCTTCGTCACCAAATTCCACCTCACATAAAAAAAGGCCTTCAAGGGCACCTGAAAATTCATCAATTTCTGCGGTAAGGCCATTTTCAAGGATGGCTTTGGACCGTTGTTTTTCCACCTGGCGATCCTGGGTCAACGGCCACAGATGATGAAAATCCGATTCATTGATCCTGATTTCCGCTTCATCCCGCACAAGTCCCTGGCCCCGTTTAAAAGTCATGAAAAATGCATCGCCTTTCTGGCGAAGTCTGATCTCAACAGAATCCCGGGATTTGGAAATATAGCCCTGCCGGATACAGATTGTGGATTTCAAAACAATTTCCGGCATCTTTGTCAGCAGAAACTTTCGTTCTATCTCTTTCATTTTACGCTGTTCCCTTAAACCTGAACTTCCTGCCACAATTGTGCATAGGCTGCCACAGCTTCTTCTTTCCCGGCATAGGACAGGGCCGGTGCCCTGTGGACACCCATACGCTCAATATGGGTGGAAAAAGGTATCCAGGTATTCATCACCTGCTCATGTCCGGCCCGGATCTCTGCCATAATCTCAAGGTGCAGGGATTTACTCTGCTGAACCATGGAAAAAAACGGGAAGATTTTGGATGACTTATATCCCTGTTTTTTAAAAAACGCATACAGTTGTTCAAGGGTTCTTTGGGACAGGGTGGTGGGGATCACCGGCACCATAATGCGGTCCGCCACCTTGAATATATTTTCTGAAAGCAGGGAGATATTGGGGGGGCAGTCCAAAATAACAATGTCATATTCACCATCAACCGGCTTCAACGCCTTGTTCAGCCTGGAGCGGCTCTTTTTCATCCGCGACAGAAAAATATCAAAATCCCTGAAACTCATGTTGGCCGGCAAAAGGTCCAGATTATGAAAATCACTTTCTCTGATGGCTTCTGCAAACTTTTTGGTATCTTCAAAAAAGGTATTGCTTTTGAGTTTTTCCGACGGTTTCACACGAAAATAAAATCCTGAAGCACCCTGGGGATCAAGGTCGCACAAAAGTGTCCGGTTACCGCTTAACGCGCTGGCATATGCAAGGTTGACCGAGGCAGCGGTTTTTCCCACACCGCCTTTGTTTGAATAGCAGGCAATAAGTTTCATAAATTTTTATCTCCGTATGAATCAACCTGATTTTTGTCTTGCTCACCGGTTTCAGGGTTCGGGTTTGCCGCAATGCGCTTTAAATCAAACAGGACCTTAAAGGCACCCTGTGTCTCGGGATTGTAAAGCTGAGACAGGTTTTCAATAATCATCCGGCGCTCTTCCAGCTGTTTGCGGTAAAGCATGGCCGTCAACGCCCCGATGCTTTCGGCCAAGGCCTTGGCATTGGGTCCGGTGCCCGGGTAACGATCGAGACACTGGGCCAGGGTGACCTGCTGGACAGACTGGTCATTGAAACTTCCCAGATGGTCCTGCAACCCTTTAAGGGTTTTCAGCAAACTCTTTACCTGTTTATCGTCAAATAAGGGCTGGGCCGATTCAATCAGGTATCGCAATTTTTTGCACTGGATGCGCAGTTCATGAATGGTCTCATCCGGGGTCTTTTCGGTGATAGTTCCGGCAAGCTTGCATACCTTTTTATATCGTTTCAAAACAAGGTCCGCGGCAAAAACCTTTGACGGGGCATCGGCCTTGGGGCCTTTGGGCAGGTCTTGGGGATTCTCAAATAACTTTTGAATAGATTTTATCTGTTTTTTGTAGGCCTTGGACGTAAGCATGGCCGTAACCTTTCCAAAAGCCTCATCCCGATCCTGTTGCAGCAGTTCAAAAAGCAGTTCAAGGCCCGGATGGGCATGGGGGGGAACCAGGGCAAAATAATCGTCCCTGGATAAAAGATAAACATCCCGGTCCCGCATCATGTTGGTATCCTGCATAATATCCCTGAAATCCTGTTTCAGTTGGTCAAGGGTTTCGGTGGCCACCACGCCTTTAAACAGGGTAAGCACGGAACGGACCTTGCGCAGACTGACCCGCCACTGATGAAGAAATTCGGTGTCAATATCGTCTATCAGTCCGGATTCGTTGCGGCGTGTCACCTGCAAAAAGCTCTGCACAATGGTACAAAGAGTTGTCCTGGCAGGGGCATTTTCAGACAGGTGAATATCCGGCTTGGATGTGTAATCTGAAATCCTGAGTTTGAGAACCTCTGCCGGAAGCCCTGCTTTTTCCATTTTTTCCAAAACACCGCAAATCAGCGCATGGCTGTCGCTGTAGCCTCTCATGGGACGGGTCATGAGCCAGGACCAGACCTTCTTGCCACGGCTCAACGTGATTGATTCAACGCGGCAGCAGGTTTTTTGCTCGTCGTCTAAAACACTTAATGTATCCCGAATGATAGTCACCTGCCCTGCCGGCGCAAATGCCCGCAAAGCAGACAGATCCAAAAGCAGGTCCCTGACTGGTCCTTGGGGAAGTTCCCGGGCAAATCGCCATTCAGATTCCGGTGCAGCCTGGACCGTTAAATCACCTGACCAGCAGAGCCTGATCAGACCGGATTCAGCCTGGATTAAAAGGGCACCCGAATTATAAACCGCCGCATCAAAGGTATCCAGAATCGTCCCCTCCTCAGGCTCACATGTATTGCCTGCCAGGGTCATATTTTCATCTTTGAGTATATCATTTATCTTTTTGACATTGATACCGGCCGGCAGCATAAAAATTTGTGGGGAAGGAAGATTCATTGTTCCGATGTTTCCTTATTCTTTTTAATGTATTCAAGAATCAGTTTTTCAATAATGCCCTGGACACTGGTCTCTTTTTCAATGGCCAGGATTTTAAGGTCCTTGAGCACTTTTTTATCCAGCCTTAAAGAAGTGTTCACCTTTTTAGTTTTTACCATGTTAGATCCTTGTTAATCTTTGTTTTACACCTTGATATGATGACGTCACTCAATTAGAATGTCAATCATTATGGATTCAATGACAAAATATGCCGCCATCGACATCGGTTCCAATGCCGTCCGCCTGCTTTTAGCCATGGTATCGGAAGAATCGTTCGGACTTCGGGTAAAAAAAATCTCCTGGATGCGCATGCCCATTCGTTTAGGTGAAGACGCCTTTTTACGGGGTACGATCTCGGATGAACGGGCCTGTAAACTAACAAAAACCATAGGTGGTTTTGCAAAGCTCATTGATGCGTACCAGCCTGTGGCGGTCAAGGCCTGTGCCACTTCAGCCATGAGATCCGCCCAAAACGGCAGGCAGGTATGCCGCAGAATAAAGGAACAGACCGGGATTGACATCGAAATTATCAACGGCAGACAGGAAGCCCGGTATCTTTTCCAAAACCGCCACGAAATAATGACATCATCGGAAAAGGCTGCTTTATTTGTGGATGTGGGTGGCGGCAGCACCGAAATCACGTTGTTCTGTGACGGCAAGGTCCAGGACAGCCGTTCCTTTAACCTGGGCACCATACGTTTGCTTAACAACCGGGCACGGCAGCAGGACTGGGATCTTATGAAATCCTGGCTGACAAAGATCACCCAGGGACACGAACCTGTAGAGGCCATTGGCAGCGGCGGGAACATCAACCAGCTGTTTAAGCTGGCCAAGGGCCGGCCCGGGACATGGGTAAGCCGGAAAAAAATAAAAAAAATCCGGGATGAACTGGCTGCTTATCCCCTGGAAGAACGGATGAAGCGCTTTTATTTGAAACCTGACCGGGCAGACGTTATTATCCCGGGTGCACGGATCTATATTAAAGCCATGAGTTGGGGACGGTGTGAAAAAATCCATGTCCCCATGCAGGGCCTTGCCGACGGCATAATCCGGGTTTTGCACGACAAGAGGATGCAGGCACAGTCTATGGAAACAAAAATAGATGCACCTGAAATTGAACCGGCACTGGCTAAAGCCTATTTTTAGCACAATACCGAATCAATGGTGTCAATAACACTTGGTTCACAGCGTCCAAGCGAAGAGAGTCCAACCAGGGCAAATTTCAAAACCTTGATAACAGGGTCTTCCGGACTTTCAAAAACTGTCCAACGTATTGCCTTAGGAATGAGATTGAAATAACTTAACCTGGGAGCGCGGGTGTTCCGCCCGCATTTTTACTGCGGGCGGAACACCCGCGCTCCCGGATTTAACAAAATGGGCAAGTTATTTAGGATCGGTTCCTTAGTAATGGAGACCAACACAGGATAAGACCGGAGAAAATCAGTACAAAGCAGAGGAACCGGCATTGTTTTTTAGATGGTATCCTTAATTAAATCCCCCCTAACAAATTCATAATGCAATTTTTACAAAAAAAATAACAATCCGGACCAAAATAACAAAGGTTTTTATGAATATCCTGATCATAGCCAACCCGGTTTCAAGTGGCGTAGATATCCGGAAAACAGCCCGCAGACTTGCGGTCCTCCTTGAGGAAAGGGGGCACGCGCCGCAGATCTATCTGACTCGGTACAGAGGAGATGCAAGGCATAAAATGTCCAGCATCGATAACACGATCGACAGAGTCGTGGTTGTGGGGGGTGACGGCACTTTTAATGAAGTGCTGAACGGAATTCCTATGGATCTTGGCATTCCCATCACCCAACTGCCTGCCGGGAATGCCAACCTTCTCGGAAAAGATTTAAATTTGCCAACGAGCTGCCGTGTCATGGCAGATCTTTTGGAAAATGGAAAAATCGTTCAGGCGGACCTGGCTGAAATGAACGGCTCAAAATTTATCATGGTGGCTGACGTGGGGTTCGGTGCCCGAGTCACGGAAGAAATGAAAAAAAATCGCCGGGGTAAAGTTAACAACTTCAGTTACCTGCTGCCGATATTTCGAGCTCTGGGGGACTTGCCTCGGATTTACGAGGTTTTCGTGGATGAGACCCATTATGCCAAAGGAGCCATGGTTCTGGTCAGTAATGTAAAAACTTATGCCGGTATCTGCACGGTTGCCGATACCGCCGGCATAGATACAGGTGTGCTGGATGTTGTGGTCCTGCCCCAGACCCGGGCCAAAGACCTGATCAATTATATGGCCCATATTTACTTTGGCAATTTGCATTCCGTAAAAGGAGTCCAATACCTGAAAGGCAAAAAAATTTCCATTCAGTGTAAAAACCCTATGCCGGTGCAGTTAGACGGTGATTTTTTTGGCCGGCACGAAGAGGTCAATATTGAACTCTCGACAACAGGCTACCCCATACTGGTTCCCTGATCCTGTATGAGGTAACGATACGATGCATACAACTTAGGCCTCGAAAAAGGAATCACAGAAAACAATCATAAATAGCTTACATATCTTCAGAAAGTTTATTTTTCTGTAACTTAGTCTTTCCTTTCTTTACGACCATCCGGGATGTCGTTTTCAGCCTCTTTTCCGCATTTT
>NZ_DDYV01000014.1:0-18052 GCF_002348205.1 Desulfobacter sp. UBA2225
CCTCATTGCCACAGATATCGGCCGACCTATCCGGCATGTTGCCAGTAACCTGAAATACGACAACATGATTAGAGATCTGGAAAAGGTCCTGCAGTATTTGACACCCGTTGAAACCGAAGTACAAACCGATGAAGGGAGATGGTTCAACATGCGCATCATACCCTACCGTACCAGGGATACATTTTGAATAACAAGGATAACCAACCCGAGAGCGCCTCTGAACTTAGACGCCGGGCTGAAAAAAAAATCAAACAAGAAACAGGGGCGTTGCCGGACGATTTTACAACCTTGTCACGCGAAGAAATCGGTGAACTGACTCACGAACTGGAGGTGCACAAGATTGAGCTGGAAATGCAAAATGATGAACTCTGTGCGGCCCAAGAGGAACTGGAGCTCTCCCGCAAGCGTTATTTCGACCTTTATAATCTCGCACCGGTAGGCTATTGTGTTGTTAATGAAAAAGGATTCATCCAGGATGTCAATCTCACTGCCGTCACCCTGCTCGGCCAAATCCGAAGTGACCTGATCAACAGGCTGATCTATAGATTTATATTAAAAGAGGATTATTGTAGATACAACCGCCACTGGAAAATGGTTTTTGAAACCGGTGAGCCCCAGACCGTTGAACTGCAAATGCTGAGAAATGACAAATCGCTCTTCTGGGCGCGGCTGGATTTTATGGTTGCGAAGAACGCCGGACAATCTCCCGTCTGCCAGGTTACGCTTACTGACATCAGCGAGTCCAAACGGTTAGAGCATGCATTAAAAGAACGGATCAAGAAGCTGAATCTTTTATTCCGATTTTCCGACCTGTTGGAGAAACCGGATATCAGTTTAAACGAGGTATTGAAAACAACCGTTTTGATGATTCCCCAGGCGTGGCAATTCCCCGGAATCACGGAAGCTTGCATTGAGCTGGAAGGGCAGATCTTTCAGACCAAGGGCTTTAGGAAAACGCAATGGCCGCAGACCAGTGATATTGTCATCAAGGGAAAGAAAGCAGGGCAGATGACGGTGTGCTATACAGAGAGTCGGCCGACATTTAATGGAAGCCCGTTTTCGATGGAAGAGTCTTATTTGCTGAATGTCATGGCCGAAAGGTTGGGGCATATCACAGAGCGACTCCGGTTGGCAGAGGCCGTGAAGGATAGCGAAATATTCCTGAGAACGGCCATTAATTCGATCACAATCCCGTTTGCCGTTATAAACGCAACCGACTATACCGTTGAACTGGCGAATGATGCGTATGGCGGAGAAAAAGTGACAGGGCTAAAATGTTATGCGGTTTCCCACCAGCGCAGCACGCCTTGTACCGGTGATGACTATCCATGCCCAATGCAGGAAATCAAGCGAACGGGAAAACCCTTTTTTGGAGAACAATTACATTACGATGATCAGGGAAATCCGTCCAGCATTGAAATATTTACTTTCCCGGTATTGGACACAAACGGACAAATCGTCCAGATGATAAAAACCCATATCGATATTACCACGCGCAAGCGAATAGAGCTGAAATTAGAACAAAAGGCTACTGAACTGAAAGAGATGAATGTCGCATTGAAAGTGCTGCTGAAAAGAACAGAACTGGATAAAGAGGAAATTGGAGAAAATATATTCGCCAACTATCAAATAGTGCTTACCCCTATTATTCAAAGTTTGAAAAACACACTCACACAGGAAGATCAGCGAGAAATAATCCAGATTCTGGAATTGCGTTTAAAAAATATCCTTTCCCCGTTTTCAAAAAAATTATCAGATAAACTGATCAATTTAACCCCTACGGAAATTCATGTGGCCCACCTTATTAAATCGGGAAAATCCAACAAAGAAATATCGCAAATCCTGAACTGCTCTTTTCACACCGTCTCTCGCCACCGGGATAATATCCGGGCAAAAACAAACCTGAAAAATAAAAAAATCAATCTTCGGTCATTCCTGCTGTCCCTCGAATAATCCCCTATTTTAAATAGTTTTTTTATATGGTTTTTTATAGTCTTTTGTCGTGTTGATTTGTGATCATAAACCATCTATTGTCTAAAAGATATCAGTTCAGATACCTTATCGATGGGGTGAACTCTTTCAAATGAACATTGCGCGATTGTCGTTCAAGTAGGGAGTGACGGGGAATATTGTTCTGGCCAGGGTTCTGACCATTCCTGGGGCAGCCGGTATTCCGGCCCTGGGTTACTTGATTTTCAAAATATTTGAATGATAGGAGAGCCCGATGCCTCATGTTTTTAAACAGCCCAGAATTCTATTCGTAACGCCGGAAGTGTCTTATCTGCCGAAAAAAATGAGCACCATGTCCAGCTTTCTGAAGGCGAGGGCCGGTGAGTTGGCGGACGTTTCCGCAGCACTCATTTATTCCCTATATAAGAAAGGTGCGGATATCCATGTGGCGCTGCCTGATTACCGCACCCTGTTCAATAATCATGAGAGTTCTTCGTTTCAACGGCAGCTGAGCAAGATGGGAAGCTGCGACAATGAAGCAAGGGTTCATCTGGCTAAAGATCAGATATTTTTTTATAAAGAAAAGATATATTCCGATTGTAACCAGGAAAATATAAAAAGTGCCCTCTCCTTCCAGAGGGAGGTGATCAACACCATTATCCCCCGGGTTCAACCGGACCTCATTCATTGCAATGATTGGATGACGGGGTTGATCCCGGCCATGGCAAGAAAGCTTGGGATACCCTGTCTTTTTACTATTCACAATATTTATAACAATACGGCCTTGTTGTCTTCCATCGAAAACAGGGGAATTGATCCCGCGTATTTCTGGCAGAACCTTTTTTTTGAACGGCAGCCCTTGAATTATGAAGAAACCCGTGGTTCTAATCCGGTGGATTTTCTTGCCAGCGGTATTTTCGCAGCTGATTTTGTTAATACGACTTGTCCTGAATTCCTAAGAGAACTCACTCAAGGACAGCATCCATTTGTTACCCCATCCATTAAACAGGAACTTTCAAACAAAGTGGGTCAGGGATGCGCATCAGCGATTTTGAACTGCCCGGATGGATCACGTCTGCCAAAAAACGATACATACCTCTTTAAAAATTATGATGAAAACACCCATATAGAGGGTAAAAAAGCCAATAAAATCTTGATCCAGGACCGTCTGGGATTGTCCAAAGATCCATTGAAGCCAATTTTATTCTTGCCGTCATGTATGGACAAGGTCCATAACGGCTCGTATTTCATTTCAACGATACTGTATGCGCTTCTTTCCAGGGACTGGCATCAGGACATAGAGATTATTTTTACAGCCAAAGGAACGATTAGGGGACTGATAAAGGATACCATTCGGGATTTTGATTTAACAAACAGAGTAGCTGTTTGCAAGCCGGAGGATTCACTTTTACGGACGGCCTATGCTGCATCAGACTTCCTTCTGGTTCAATGTTCAGTGGAACCCGTCAGTTCTGAGGAAATTACCGGACTTTTATATGGGAGCCTTCCCATTGTCCATAATAATAACGACAATAATAACGACAATCATCAAGCCGTCACCCCCCTGGACGTTGCGCATAACAGCGGGAACGGATTTTTATTCAATCAATCTGATGTAGACAGCTTGATGAGCGCAATTGATAAGGCGATGATGTTTTACAACTTACCACGGGATGTAAAGAACCATCAGATATCCAGGATCATAAAACAAAGCCATGAAAGGTTTGATCATGCGGTAACAGTAGAACAGTATCTTTTGTTGTATGAAAAAATGCTGAAACGTCCGTTTTCAAGGAGGGACATCTTATGAGTTCCAAAGTAGGGTTGTGGATTGATCACAGACAAGCTTTTATCGTGTATCTCTCAAGAGATGATGTGACCACCAAGACAATTCCATCAAATATGGAGAAGCATGTAAGAGCGTCGGGGGGCTCGCGTTCATCTACGATTTATGGTCCCCAGGACATAGTTGCAGAAGACAGAATATATCGTAAGTACAAGCACCATTTGGATCAGTATTACGAAGAAGTAGCACGGGCTCTGCGTGGAGTTAACTTAATCCTCATCATGGGTCCCGGTGAAGCGAAGGGCGAGTTGAAAAAGCACCTTATGAAACCTGGCCATGCGCCTAAGGCTGCCATAATGATTGAGACGACTGACAAAATGACAGAACCCCAGATCATAGCGAAAGTGAAGCAGCATTATTCCGATTAAGAAATAGGCTATCCACCACACCCAATTAAGGGTTTCCCAAATAGTGCCTTACTCCTCACTTTCTCTCAAAAAAAACCAAGAAAATGAGGAGTAAAACACCAAAGGAGGTGATGTAACGATGGATGCATGACAAGGGTCTTCATGTGATCAAGTGGTGATAGTGTTTAACAAGCGCACCGGTTGGTAATTTTACCACTGATTTAAACGGAACCATAATATCTATTACCGGCATCTGAAAAACCTCGACATCTTAAAAACAGGACAGGTCTGTGAACTGCGGATGGGAAAAAAAGGATGGTACTCCTTTTGACCTGGTCTATAAAACACCCAGGTTTGACCCATAACAAAACATGAAAGTAATTGAAAGATGGCCTGTTAATCACAGCATCCCACCTCAACAGGAATTCCGGAACGGATTCGAATTGTTTGTTCAACGGTTGCCGCATCAAAACGACAGGTTGAACCATAGGTCGCAATGCGATCCAGAGCATACTTCTGATAATTATTAATTTTAGCGTAAATATCCCGGTGGGCTTCGAGAAATATCTTTTTGCCGATATATCCGATTTTTATGGGTTCATAAATTATCCGAACCGGTGTGCCCAGCGAAACAGCAGAATAGAGCTCCCTGATATCTTCCGGATATAATCGGATGCAGCCATGAGTCACCAGACGTCCAACTGTCCAGGCAAAATTCGTCCCATGAATACCGATGGCATTACCAATTCCTATAAAGTACTCCCCAAGCGGATTGTTGGATCCGGGTGGGATGACGCCGGTACCGTACTTTTTCTGAAGTGACATTGGTATGTACCAGAAAGGATACTTCCGCTTTTCAATCACACAAAAGTTGCCTGACGGGGTTGGCCAGAGACATTGCCCGACAGCCACGGGGAAGGTCCGGACCTCCCGGGAGTGGTCGAGAAAGTGATACAGCCGCATTTCAGCTACATTGATTACAATGCCCGGTTTTCGGATCTCCGGCAGGATCCAGAGGGATGGAATAACCAGTATAGAGCCTGGTTTCAGAAACCAGGGGTCCATTTCAGGATAAAGATCCGCCATTTCGTTGAAACCGAGATCATAGAAACGGGCAATATCCAACAGCGTTTCACCTTTTTCAACTTGATGGTTTTGAAGGGAACCGATGACGGTAATCTCTTGGCTTCCGGCAGTACCGCCCTGTTTCCCATCCCAGTACTGAAAGGCCGATCCGGATTGCGCGAATTCAGGTACAGCCAGCAGTACTGTCCAAATCATTACAGCTGCTGTGGTTGATCGAATGTTGGCTTGCATATTCCTTTCTCCTTCCCATCAAAATTTTCTCACCGCCGGTTCAAGTCGTTCCTCCACAGCTGCTCCGGTAAGGGTTACACATAATAGTGCAAGGACCAAACCATATTTTCTTTCCCTTAGAGTTTTTATATCGGGTGAGACCAAACCTAAAAATAAATTTTGGGTCATTCCTGTTGGCATTGAATAATCCCCTATTTTAATTAGTCTATTTATATGTTTTTTTATGGTCTTTTGTTGCGTTGACTTATAATCATAATCCACCTATTCTTTCAACTATACCTTTTTCCTCTAGATTCTGTAAGCCTGTTACAACTGGAAATTCATACTCTCACTCAATGGGTAAAATTAAACAAAGAAGAGTTGGGCCGGGTCATTGCCTGGGCTCTGGTCGATAACCCGGAAACGGTTTCAGTGCGGGAAATCCTCTGAGGCCGAACTGTGGTGTTTGAACTCCGGGTGGCCAATGGCGATTTGGCAAGATCATCGGAAAACAGAAACACAAAACAGATAGGAGGAAATGAAAATGAAAACGCATAATCGGTTTTGGTGGGTATCCTGTGTTTTAACGGTGGCCTTTTTTATGTCGGCGGCTTTGGGATGTGGCCCCACGAAGAATTGCAAGCGAGTGGAAGAAATCGCCCAGCAGGCAATGAACCAGTCTTCGAAGGCAATGAACCAGTCTTCGGAGGCAAAAGCTTATGCCGCTGACAGTGTTCAGAGATCAGAAGCTGCTGCAGAATCTGCCGCACAGTCAGCAGATGAAGCAAAGGAGGCTGCAGAGGTCGCAAAGAAAGCAGCGGCGCGAGCAGAAGAGATGGCTAATAAATCCGAAGCCATTTTCAACAAGCTCATGAAAAAATAAGATATTGAATCTCAGCAACTAAAATCGCCTACTATACCCGCATAGCGGGTATAGTAGGGTATTATTAAACATTTTGACTTGTAATTATAATTCCCCCTGTTCTCATTTAAAAATTTCAAGACCTACCTCTTTTATATATCGGCGACAGTGAAGATAACCCCATAATTCGGAGAAACTATAATGGGAGTAACAATCGGTATTGACCTGGGCACAACCAATTCATGCGTGGCTATTATGGAGGGGGCACAGGCAACTGTGGTGATAAATCCCGAAGGGACCCGGACTCCACCGTCATCAAGAATACGGTGGAGCAATACCTGGGAGAGAGCGTCAGGGACGCCGTGATTACGGTACCGGCGTACTTTGACGACAGCCAGACCCGGACAAAAATTTAAAAGGCCCTCGGGCGACTGAAAAAAGCCATGGAAGGGGAAAACATAAACGAGATTGATCGGTTGACCGGTGAGTTGCAGAAGGCATCTTACAAGATGCCAGAACAGCTCTACCGCCAGGCTTCCGGATCGGATGGCCAAGCGAGTCAAAATTCCGGAGATGATGTCATTGATGCGGATTATAATGATGTGGCCTGACGCCGGGGGCATGGGGGGATGGATCGGACATCCGATGTCCGAAGACGGAGAAGATCAGACCCCACAGCTTCCGGTTGAATATACAGCCCGAAACAATTGTCATAGGATAGACTCCTTTAGGTTAAATGCCGGGGCAAAGGTTTCGGCAAAGGCCTTGCTTCCGGACGTTGCAAGCCCCTGCCTCAGACTTATGACCGGTACCGGGCAGTGCCCTGTGCCGAAACACCTTTTCGGCCAGACTGCCGAAGCGAAATAAACTGAATAATCCCCTATTTTTAGTAGTTGATTAATGATTTTTTTTATAGTCTTCTATCGTATTGATTTGTAATCATAAACCATCTATTATTATTCAAGAATTTCCAGAAATACCTCTTTTCCGTAAATCCTGTAAACCTGTTACAACTGGGAATCCAGACTCTTAATCAATTTGGAAAAGATAAGGAGGAAAATTATGACAATCAAAAAACAATATCTAAAAAACAAATCACAGTGCAAGGTAACTTTCCTGGCTCAAAAAGAGATGGGAGGTGGTGCAAAAGAAATGCACGTGGTGGGTGAATTCAATCAATGGGACAAATGTGCAACGCCCATGAAAAAGGACAAAAACGGCACCTTTGCTGCTACGGTGAACCTTGATCTCAATAAAAAATATCAGTTCAGATACCTTGCGGATGGGGTGAACTGGTTCAACGACGCAAAAGCCGACGCGTATATTCATAGCGTTTACGGGAATTGTGATAACTCGGTGATTGTTATTTAGTGTCTGAACGAAAACCGTAACAAAATAACAATTGACCTGTATTTACTTAAATAAAAGGAGACAAAAATGAAACTTACCAAATGGGATCCGTTCCGGGAAATCGATGATATGTTCACCAAATACTTGACGAATTCGAACCGGCCTTCATTGGGAAATCAGGAACTGTTGACTTCTGGAGACTGGGCTCCTCGCGCGGACATTGCCGAAACCGATTTGGATTTTACCATCAAGGTGGAGATCCCGGAAATCAAACGGGAAGATATCAAGATCACTATTGATAACAGGGTTCTCAATATCAGGGGAGAACGGAAACGGGAAAAAGAGGATAAAAGTGTAAAGTACCACAGGATTGAGCGGCATTACGGCAGCTTTCTGCGCAGTTTTTCCATGCCGGACAATGTGGCCGAAGAACAGATTGAAGCCCAATTCAAGGAGGGCGTATTAACACTTCGCCTGCCTAAAACGGAAAAATCAAAACCCAAGCTAATTGAAATTGCCGTGAAATAGATTATTGCCGCCTGTACGCAGCAATACCGAAAATACGTCCCGGGCCGGAAGCATGGAATTCTGACCCGGGCGATTGACTTTGATCAAATTTATATGTAAGTCCGGGGATAGCGGTCAACACCTGTAAAATTTCCTACCCGACCAGTCTGATAGAGCAAACGAACGGCCAAACAAACGAGACCCCCCAGAAAGCAGGCATTACTGCCCGGCAGCTAAATCGCCTGCTGATCCTGCACAGGCTGGATAAAAAACAATTCCCCCAAAAAAAAAGACGCCTGACGCCTGATGTCTGATGTCTGATTTTGGTGTAATAAGCTGAAATTACATATGATTTATTTTTTAATATAGTTTGATATAAAATTTGCTTTACATACTAAACAGAACAAGGTCATATCGTAAACTCTGTAACAGAGGGGAAAATATGAAACACTCTTCAAGAAGCGGGATCGCAAGTCATATGCCGAATCAGAAGCCGGACGGCCTTGCCCCAGACGCGTTAAAAAAAATCAGCACAGGAAATTCATTGTGATGAGCGGCAAGGGAGGCGTCGGGAAAACAAGCGTATCCGTCAATCTTGCCATTGCACTTGCAAATATGGGGTATAAAGTGGGATTGCTGGATGTTGATATCCACGGACCGGATGTCCCCCAGATGCTTGGAATATCTGGTATCCTCTCGGTCGACCTTGATAAAAAGATGGTGCCCATGCGCTATGGAGATAATTTAAAGGTTGTATCCATGGAATTTCTGACGCAGAACAAGGACGACGCCATTATCTGGCGGGGACCTGTCAAACATACCGTCATAAGGCAGTTTATCGGGGAAGTCGGCTGGGGTGTACTGGATTTTCTGATTATCGACTCCCCGCCTGGAACCGGGGATGAACCCTTGACCGTTGCCAAGTTGATCCCGGATGCCCAGGCCATTATTGTTACGACTCCCCAGGAAGTGGCACTGGCAGATATCCGCAAATCCATCAGTTTTTGTCAAAATGTTAATATGGTCATTTTGGGGATTATTGAAAATATGAGTGGGTTTATCTGTCCCCATTGCAGGAAGAATGTTGATATTTTCGGAACTGGCGGAGGAGAAAAAACCGCAAAAACCTATGGGCTCAGGTTTCTGGGCAGAATTCCGTTTGACCAGGACATGGTAAAGTGTGGGGATTAGGGCCTTTCATTTCAACACTTACACGCTCAATCTCCTATCACGGATGCGTTTATCCGCATTGCGGAAAGAATGATACCGAAAAATTGAAGAATACTGCAAAATATGGATTGAATCTCACTGCATCAAGATGATATTCAACGCTTCATCAATCCATTCAACCGGTAAAAATTCAATGGATTGACGCACCTCGTCAGGCAATTCATTCACATCACTTTCATTGCGCTTGGGCAGGATCACTTTTGTCAGGCCGGCCCGATGCGCCGCAAGGACTTTCATCTTGATCCCGCCCACAGGCAGGACCCGGCCCCTGAGCGTGATCTCTCCAGTCATACCGATATGGCTGCTGACAATCCGGCCGCTGAACAGACTCGCCATTGCCGCAAGGATGGTAATACCTGCAGATGGACCATCTTTTGGAATTGCACCGGCCGGAACATGGATGTGAACATCGGTATGTTTAAATATATCAGGATCAATCCCGAGATCTTCGGCTTTGGACCGAATATAACTGTGCGCGATCTGAGCGCTTTCCCGCATCACATCCCCCAGCTGTCCGGTGATGAGAAAAGTCCCTTTGCCTTTCATCCGGGTTGCCTCAATGAAAAGGATATCCCCCCCAACCGGTGTCACTGAAAGGCCGGTGGCGATTCCCGGTATTTTGAAAGGCTCGGAAGATTCGGATTCAAATTTTTCTTTTTTCAGGAACTCCCCGACATGGTCGGAGGTTACGGCAATATCCGTTATTTCCCGGCTGACAATTTTTACGGCGATCCGGCGGCAAATGGTTCCGATTTCACGTTCCAGATTCCTGACCCCCGCCTCCCGGGTATAGCTTTGAACGATTTTTTTTAAAGCGTCTATGCTAAACGATACTTCTTCAGCGGTCAGGCCGTTTTGATTCAACTGACGATGGACCAAATAATTTTTTGCAATCATGATTTTTTCATATTCCGTATAACCCTCCAGCTGGATGATTTCCATGCGGTCCTTCAGGGGCGGGGGGATGGCCTCCAGCTGGTTCGCGGTTGTGATGAAAATCACATCGCTCAGGTCAAAATCCACATTCAGATAATGATCGCGGAAAGTACTGTTCTGTGCAGGGTCGAGCACTTCAAGGAGGGCACTGCTCGGATCACCGCGCCAGTCGCTGCCGATCTTATCCACTTCATCCAGCATAAAAACAGGATTACGCGAACCTGCCCGTTTAATTGCCTGTATGATCCGGCCGGGCATGGCACCGATATAGGTTCGTCTGTGACCACGGATTTCAGCCTCATCCCTCATCCCTCCCAGACTCATGCGCGTGAATTTTCTTCCAAGAGAACGGGCAATACTTTGTCCGAGACTCGTTTTCCCGACGCCCGGCGGTCCGGCAAAACACAAAATAGCGCCCATGGCCTGGTTTTCATTTCCGATGGTGTCGGGTTCCGACTGAATCCGGCGGGTATTTACCAGCTGTCGGACAGCCAGATATTCCAGGATTCGATTTTTGACGTCTGCCAGGTCATAGTGATCATCATCCAAAACAGTCCGTGCGTGATTGATGTCCAGTTCATCTTCTGTCCGTACCTGCCAGGGTAAATCGACGATCCAGTCCAGATAGGTTTTTATGACGCCGTATTCCGCGGAGTTCTGAGACATCTCGCCCATCCGTTTCAACTCGCGCAACGCTTCCTGTTTGGCTTCATCCGGGAGGCCGGCTTTTTCTATCTTCTCAGTATATTCATCGACGTCAGACTGGCTTTCCTGCGATTCTCCCAACTCTTTTTGAATCGCCTTGAGCTGCTGGCGAAGATAGTACTCATGATGTTTTTTTTCCATGGATCGGTTGACATCCGATTGGATCTTCTGCTTGAGCTTAAGGATCTCCTTTTCATGCGATAAATGAAAAATCAGCAGGTGCAACTTATCCTTCACGCTATCGGTTTCAAGCAGTTCCTGCGCATCCTTGAGTTTAATCTGGATATTGGATGCCACCAGATACAAAAGATAACGGGGATCTTTTATTGTATCAATGTAATCATGGGCAGCGGCCGGGATATTCGGAAGAAGTGAAATGAATTCCTTGGAAAGCGTCTGCAGGGTTCTGAAAGCAGCTTCAAGCTCATTATCGTGTTCGAGAGTGTCCGGGTGCAATAAAATCCCTGCTTTCAAATACGGCTCTGTCTCATGCCAGGAGGTAATGCGGAACCGTTCAAACCCATAAAGAAATATCTGCAGACTGTCGTCGCCCAAATGAACGATCCTGTTGAGTATACAAACGGTGCCGATCTCATGGATTTGTTCTGGCATGGGTTCTATGACCGAGCTGTCTCTCATTGCTGCAAGCCCGATTAAATGATCGCCTTTAAACGCATCTTCAATCAGCTTCATCGATCTGGGAATATTTATCGACAACGGCAGGGGCATAAACGGATATGCGACCGTATTCCGTAAAGGAAGGATCGGAAGCTTGTCAGGTATCTTTTTCAGGAACGCTTCATTGTCTTCATGTAAAAATGATTCCGCCATTCTTATCGCCCTTCCTTAATCTCCGGATCAAAGGGTGTTTAGCCCTTCTCACAGTTTATCGCGGTTTTCCACATCTTCCTTCGTCACTTGACACCAAGCCCCTTATCAGCTTAGGCATAAGAATATAGGCACATTCTATTCCATAAATTTTCAAAGAACAATTTAAATTATAGCCCCTTGGGCTGACTGTTGACCGTTAGCTGTCAGGGAATGAAAAATTCCTATTTAGTTTTGAGGTCTGTCTTTTTAATTCCGATTGCAAAAATAAGAGTGGGGTATTTATCCGCCATTTAAAAGGCGTTGATCAAACAAGATAAAAAACCTCTTTGCTTGAAAACTTGGCACGAGGATTGCTTTGAACGTAAAACGGCTGAACAAAACAATATGACCTCACCTAAAATGATCTGTATTTGGAAGGAAAAAATGAATAATAACCAAAAAGCCCCCAGGCCAAATATTTTGGTCGAAGATGACAAGCCTCCCAGTATCCGGAAGTCGGAAGAAGATGACCCTTTGTCTTTGGCCGGAGAATCTCTCCGGTCTTTATTAACACCCACACCCCGGATCCTCGAAAAGAAAACAAGTCTGGTTTCCCATCATCGGAAAACAACCATAAAAACAAAAGTCTTTCGGAAAAAATTTTATCCTCTTATTTCCGATAAGGAATGGAACAACTGGCAGTGGCAACTGCAAAACCGTATCCAGAGCCACGAAAAACTCAGCCGGTTCCTTACCCTGTCCCAGGAAGAGACCCTGGTCAACCGGACCTCCCAGCTTCCGTTGAGCATCACGCCCTATTACCTGAGCCTGATTTCACCGGATGACCCGGACCACCCCCTGCGCAAATGTGTTGTTCCCAACGTGAACGAATGGCTTCAGATGCCGGGAGAATCCGATGATCCCCTGGGCGAAGACCAACAAAGTCCTGTTCCCGGCCTTGTCCACAGGTATCCGGACCGGGTTCTGTTTTTGTTGTCGGATTTTTGTTCCACTTATTGCCGGTACTGCACCCGTTCCCGGGTGGTCGGCCACGGCACCATACATCCCAGCCGGGTACGGTGGGAAAAGGCCTTAAAATACATTGAAAAAACGCCTGCCGTCCGTGACGTCCTGTTGTCCGGGGGAGACCCGCTGACATTGGCAGATGACCGCCTGGAATGGGTATTGTCAAGGCTGAGGCAGATTGACCATGTGGAAGTGATCCGCATTGGGACCAAAGTCCCCGCGGTTCTTCCTCAGCGCATCACGCCCAATCTGGTAAAAATGTTGAAAAAATACCATCCCCTGTGGATGAGTCTGCATTTCACCCATGCTGACGAATGTACACCCGAGACTGCCAGGGCCTGTGCAAGGCTTGCGGATGCAGGTATCCCGCTTGGATCCCAGACCGTTCTGCTCAAAGGCATCAATGATTCGGCCCAAACCATGGCATCCCTGATGCACGGCCTGATGAAAATGCGAGTCCGTCCCTATTATCTGTACCAGTGCGATCCCATCACCGGTTCCGGCCATTTCAGGACCTCCATTGAAAAGGGCCTGGAAATCATCCGCAGCCTGCGGGGGTTTACCAGCGGGTACGCTGTTCCGACCTATGTGGTGGACGCCCCTGGCGGTGGTGGAAAAATTCCGCTCATGCCCAACTATGTTCAAGGCCATACCGCCGACAACCTGGTCATGACCAATTATGAGAACCGCACCTTCTTGTACCCCGATCCGGTTTCAGCCTCTGCTGAAGACGTATTGAAATAAGCCAAAACCCAATTTCGCCGGCACAGGCGTATAAAAAAAACGAGGAAACAACTTGAAAATCGGAATGACCTATGATTTGCGTCAGGAGTATCTTGACATGGGGTACAGTGAACTGGAAACTGCTGAACTGGATGTTGTTGAAACCATTGAGGCCATTGAGGGTGCGCTGTTGGAACTCGGACATGTCCCGGTCCGCATCGGCCATGCCAAGGCGCTGATGAAAGCGCTGGTAAAAGGGGAAACCTGGGACCTTGTTTTCAACATTGCCGAAGGACTCAAGGGAGCGGCCCGTGAAGCACAGGTTCCGGCGATTCTGGATGTGTACGATATCCCTTATACCTTTTCCGATCCTGTGGTGATGGGCCTTTGCCTGAACAAGGCGTTGACCAAGCAAATTATCAGGGATGCAGGCCTGGCAACCTCGCCATTTGTGGTGGTTAACGGCGCCCTGCCCAAGCCGCTTCCCTTTGCTCCGCCCTTTTTTGCCAAACCCGTGGCCGAGGGTACCGGTATGGGCATAACGGAAAAGTCAATAATTGAAGATTCCGGAGCACTTGCCGGAATTTGCCGGGATCTGATCCGTCAGTTTCGCCAGCCCGTGCTGGTGGAACAGTTTCTTCCGGGCAGGGAATTTACCGTGGGACTGACCGGGACCGGACCGGATACCCGGGTCATGGGAACCATGGAGATAGTTTTTACCGAGGCGGCCAAGGGGCAAACCTATTCCCTGGAGAACAAAGAAAACTGGAAAGGCCGGGTAGCTTTGCGCCCGATGGCAGCCAAGGAAGATCCCCTGATCCGGGAGGTGGAGCGCCTGGCGTTTGAATCCTGGAACCTGCTGGGGTGCCGTGACGGTGGACGGATCGATATCCGGTGTGACCTTGAAGGAAAGCCAAATTTCATTGAGGTCAACCCCCTGGCCGGGTTGCGCCCTGAATATTCCGATTTGCCCATCCTGTGCGACTATTTTGGGACATCCTATGTCCGGTTGATCCAATGCATCCTTAACTCCGCATGCCGGCGGATGGGAGGCGGCGTCGGCAAATGAAAAAAATCATTGCTGTTGTTTATAACGCTGTGGCCCAGGAGAGCCAGCCGGATGAACTCGATGTCCTGGACCAGGTGGCTGCGGTTTCAAAAGCCCTCACGGATCTTGACTTTAATCCGGTATCTGTTCCCTGCGGGTTGGACCTTGAACATTTTAAGCGCGATCTTACGACGCTTCGGCCCGAAGCGGTATTCAATCTGGTTGAATCCCTGGAAGGAGAAGGCCGACTGATTCATGTGGTGCCGTATCTGCTTGACAGCCTTGGCATTCCCTATACCGGCTGTCCGGCGGATGCCATTTACCTGACCTCCCACAAGACAGCGGCCAAGGAGCGGATGCGACAGGCCGGGCTGCCGACGCCGGACTGGATCGGCCCATACCAGGCCGGTATGGCCGTACAATCCCGGGCATTGGTACATTTAAAAAAAGGAGTAACCGACGGTCCCTGGATCATCAAGTCCCTTTGGGAACACGGATCTCTTGGACTGGAAAAGGAAAATATCATCACAGCCCCGCCGGACAGGCTGGGATCTCTGCTGGAAAAAGCGGCACAAGGTTTAGGGCGTGCCTGTTTTGCCGAAGCATTCATCAATGGCCGGGAATTTAACCTGTCTCTGCTTGGGGATGGAAAAGAGGTGCGGGTGCTGCCGCCTGCAGAAATCCGGTTCCTGAATTTTGGTCAGGATGAACCGAAAATCGTAGGCTATCGGGCAAAATGGTGCCCCGAGGCCTATGAATACCAGCATACCCTGCGCAGTTTTGACTTTTCTGAAACCGACAGGGAACTGCTGTCTCGTCTTTCCGATCTCGCGCTTTCCTGCTGGGATCTCTTTTCCCTGGCAGGGTTTGCCCGGGTGGATTTCAGGGTGGATGACAACAAAGCCCCCCATATCCTGGAAGTCAACGCAAACCCCTGCATCTCCCCGGATGCTGGGTTTACGGCTGCCCTGGACAGGGCCGGGATTTCATATACCACAGCCATTGCCCGGATTATGGATGCTGTAATCCGGGCCGGGGAATAGCCTCATGTCCGGGAGCAGAACACCAACCGTCGGGGTCCATGCCTTTCCCAAAGATGTCCGGTTGCGATATACGCCCCGTGCGTCTGATGTTGAGAGTGTCCGTACCCTTGTAACGGAAACCGGATTTTTCAGGCCCGATGAAATCAGCATTGCAGCGGAACTTGTGCAAGAGTGGCTGAAATCTGGAGATGAGAGCGGCTATCATTTTGTGATGGCGCAAAAAGAAGGCAACCTGGCCGGGTACGGATGTTTCGGCCCCATCCCCTGCACCCTTACCAGCTATGACATATACTGGATCGCCGTTGCACCTAAGTTCCAGGGAAAGGGCCTGGGCAAGTGCATCCTAAGGGAGATGGAGCGGTTGATCCGGGAAAAGGGAGGCATGCGGGTATACGTGGAAACCTCAACCCAGCAAGGCTATGCATCCACCCGGATGTTTTATGAACGATGCGGATACCGGTGCGAAGCCGTACTGGATGATTTCTACGAACCAGGGGACGGAAAGGCAATCTACAGCTGCCGGGTAAATAACGGGTAAATAATCAATCCTGTAGGCAATAACCATGCCGTAGGTGTTGTCTCCGCTGACGGGATGAACTATACGCACAGGTCGATATTTCCGAAAAACAGGACCTTAAATGTCCCTGAGATGCATATACGGACGTTTAATGTCTGATTTTGATAGCTGTTATCCATGGACCAGACCTGTCCGGGCCGTCTGCAGCGTTAATGCCTGTTTCGTATTCAGGTGGTATCGGAGTTGCTTGAGAGAGGGGAGACCATCAAAAAAATTTTCTACAACGCGGCAGATGGATGACTTTTCGTTCAAACACTATTTAAACTCAAAAGGGAGATACACACCATGCCTGCAAAAATGATATGCTACGGATCAAAAGCACGCGATGCAATGCTCGTGGGCGTTAACACCCTGTCCGACGCCGTAAAGGTGACCCTGGGTCCTAAAGGAAACAACGTGGTTCTGGAAAAATCCTGGGGCACCCCCCTGGTCACCAAGGATGGCGTCACCGTGGCCAAGGAGATCGAATTATCCGATAAATTTGAAAACATGGGTGCGCGAATGGTCAGGGAAGTGGCCAGTAAAACCAGCGACACCGCCGGTGACGGCACCACGACGGCAACGGTTTTGGCCCAGGCCATCTATAACGAAGGCTGCAAACTGGTCTCTGCAGGTGTGAACCCCATGGCGCTGAAACGCGGCATTGACAAAGGAGTCGACGCGGTTGTGGATAATCTTAGAAAATTATCCAAACCCACCCAGGATAAAAAAGAGATCGAACAGGTGGGCACCATCTCGGCCAACAATGATGAAACCATCGGAAAACTGATTTCCGAGGCCATGGATAAGGTTGGCAAAGAAGGCGTCATCACCGTGGAAGAGGCCAAAGGCATGGAGACCACATTAGATGTGGTGGAGGGCATGCAGTTCGACAGAGGATACCTGTCGCCTTATTTTGTAACGAATGCCGACAAAATGGATGTCGTGCTCAAAGATCCTTACATCCTGATCCATGAAAAGAAGATTACCGTAATGAAGGAGCTGCTGCCGTTACTGGAAGAAATTTCCAGAAGCAACAAGCCGCTTTTAATCATTGCCGAAGATGTCGAAGGAGAGGCCCTGGCCACCCTCATTGTCAATAAACTGCGGGGCAGCTTAAAAGTGGCGGCGGTGAAAGCCCCGGGATTCGGGGACCGCCGAAAGGCCATGCTTGAGGATATCGCAATTTTGACCGGCGCCCAGATGATCTCCAAGGATTTAGGTTTCAAACTGAAAAATGTCAAAACAGAAAATCTGGGAACCTGCAAATCCGTCAAAATAGACAAGGACAGCACCACCATTGTGGACGGTAGCGGCGTCCAATCTGCCATTGAAGGCCGTGTGAAGCAGATCCGAGCCCAAATCGAAGAAACCGCCTCGGACTATGATCGTGAAAAGCTGCAGGAGCGGTTGGCCAAGATCATTGGCGGGGTGGCGATCATCAATATCGGAGCAGCCACGGAAACTGAAATGAAGGAAAAAAAGGCGCGTGTTGAAGACGCATTAAACGCCACACGGGCGGCTGTTGAAGAAGGTATTGTCCCCGGCGGCGGCGTTGCCCTGGTTCGGTGCATACCAGAGCTGGAAAAGATCAAGGCCGAGGCCGAGGAACAACACGGGATCAAGATATTGAAGCAGGCATTGGCCGAGCCGTTGAAGCAGATTGCCAGGAATGCCGGCATGGAGGGATCTGTTGTCCTGAACACCGTGTTGCAAGGGGCTGGCGACTTCGGATACAACGCCCAGACCGATACCTATGAAAATCTTCTGGCGGCCGGCGTAATTGATCCCGCCAAGGTGGTGCGCTTCGCCCTTCA
>NZ_DDYV01000260.1:0-37227 GCF_002348205.1 Desulfobacter sp. UBA2225
GAAATATCCGATGAAGTTATTGATATTAAATCGAATTATGATCAAATGACTGGGCCTGCTAATGCGGCAGCTTGATAATCTTTTGATTGACTGAATTCGACTGCTATATCAATAATTTATACTTCATTTGTCAACGATTTGATTGGGCGTTCATAGATTGCATTCTAATGCAGGTTCCAAATCTGGAGCAAAGAAAATGTGGTGGTTTGGACACCTCAATCCTGATCGTTTAAAAAAGGGATATAATGTCTGAATTCAAATATCAGTAAAAACCCCTTCCTATAACTCCTTGACAACAAAAAATTAATATGATTTAAAGGGCGGAATGCGTCAAGAAGGCGCATACGACAAATCGTTATTTAGTAAACATAAAGTAAACTAAAGCCAAGAAGGCAAGCGTATCGAAATTTTCGATGCAACCATCCTTTTTGGCTTTTTTATTTTCTATTTAATTCGTTTTTACTGAAGATATTAGCTTGAATGAAAGCAGGAGAAGGCTATGAACAAAGGCAAAATACTCATACATGTTTTCCTATTACTGACAATGTCATGGTCCTATGATGCCCTGGCAGGGAATGTGAAAAAAGAGATCCAAGCCCCTGTTCATGAGGCTGTGGGAATTGAACAAAAAATCCAGGCTCGGGATGTCAACTGGCGCACTGAAAAAGAAAAAAAGACATTGGTGTTCGAAGCCCTGGAAAAAGAACTGGCCATGCGGGAAAAGGAACTGAACACTGAAGCTGCCCGGAGAACTGCCCTGATTTCAAGCATAATCCGAAAAACAAAGCAGATAGAGGACCTTGCAGAGATTGAGGGTCAGATGTCTCCATTTCTTTACGATTTATTAGACAAAATAAAAGAAATAAACGCCCGGGATCTACCCTTTTTACAGGAGGAGCGTCAAAAAAGGATTCAGGCACTTGAAGAATTAAACGCCAATCCCCAAGTCCCGGTAAGCGAAAAATTCAGAAAATTGATGGAAGCCCTTTTGGTGGAAACCGAATACGGCACAACCATTGAAGCCTACCAGCAAACGATTCCCCTTTCCGGAGAAGAGACCCTGGTCAACATCTTCAGACTTGGACGGCTGCGCCTTTTTTATCAGACCCTGGACAAACAGAAATGCGGTTTTTTCAACCCTGCACAAAAGGTATGGGAACCCTTGGGGAACACCCATCTTAAAACCATTCAGGCTGCCATAGACATGGGCTTAAAGCGCAAACCCGTTGAGATTTTAACCCTGCCTATAGGAAGGATCGTGGTCCAATGAAAAACAACCCCATATCCATATATATAATAATAGGTGCGGCGCTGGGTGCTCTGCTGCTTTTCGGCCAGTCGGCATGGGCAAAGGATATCCGGGAAGTTCGCATCGAAGCCCGGAAAATTGAAGAATCCATGAAACAAAAGGCGGCGGCGGAACTGTCTGCCGCCCAAAAGGCAGCCAGGGAAAGCCGCCAGCAAATTTTGGCAGACAGGTCCCGGCTGGACCGGGCCATTGCGGATTTAAAGCAGCGGATTGTAGTCGTTGATGTTGAACTTAAAGCCCTTAAATCTGAAAACCAAAGCCTGACCACACAGGACAGCCAACTGGCCGCAAAACTGGATAAAGCCCAGGGCACGGTCCAGGAATTGTCCGGCGTCATCCGCATGAATGCCAAAGACATCCGTTCCCTTATGGATGACAGCTTTCTTACCGGGATCTATCACCCGGACACCCAATTTTTATCTCCCATTACAGATAATTCCATTATTCCAGGGATGGACCGGATCAAAGCCATGTCTAACCTGCTTTTTGACCAGATTGACCAGGGCGGATCTGTCTGCCTGGAAACCGGCACAATAGTCAATCGCGAAGGAAAGGCCCAGGAGAGCCGGATCCTGATCATCGGCGCGTTCACAGCGGCATACCGGCTGGCCGGGGAAACCGGATTTCTCAACTACGCCCATGGAGAAAAAAAACTTTATGCTCTGTCCAAACTGCCGCCCACGGCCATGCAGGGAAAACTCACCCGGTACATGGATGGAAAAAGTGATGCCGTACCCATGGACATTTCCAGGGGCGGGGCATTGAATCAACTTATTCACCAATTAAGCCTGATGGACCAGATTCCCAAAGGCGGTACCATTGTCTGGCCCATTCTGGCCATTCTGGGATTGGGTACCTTGATCTCTCTGGAACGAATTTTTTTCCTTTTGCGCCGGAAAATCAAACTTGAAACCGTGTGCAGCAGAATCGAAACCCAGGCTGAAGATCGAAACTGGGATGCTTGTGCCGAAACCTGCGACCAGTACAGTAAAAATCCGGTTATCCGGGTCATCCGCTCGGGTGTTGAAAACCGGGACCTTCCCAGGGAAGACCTGGAAAATGCGCTCCAGGAAGCCATTCTTAAAGAGATCCCGCCCATGGAACGGTTTTTGTCCACCATGGGTATGCTGGCAGCCATTGCACCCCTGTTAGGGCTGTTAGGGACGGTTACCGGTATGATCGATACCTTCCATGTCATCACCATGCACGGCACAGGTGATCCACGAATGATGTCCGGCGGCATTTCCGAAGCCCTGGTGACCACCATGATAGGCCTGTCCGTCGCCATTCCAATTATGCTCTCCCACACCCTTTTGAGCCGGGCCGTGGAAAACTGTGTGGGGATGATGGAGGAAAAGGCCATGGCACTGATCAATATCGTCCAAAAATTCAAGGTGGCCTGATGCCGGAATTTCTTCGGGAGAACCTTGAACTCATGACGGAGCTGATCCGGACCGGCGGCGTGGTTATGGTACCCCTGGTCATCTTAAGTCTTGTCATGTGGCTGTTGATTATCGAACGGGTCTTTTTTTTCAGGCGGCTTTACAAAAAAAACATGAACAGCCGCACAGCCCTCTCCCTGGTTCGCGAGAACACCCTGCCTGACCCAAAAATGTACCGCGGAGCCGTCAGTCTTTTGGTCACGGAGTTCATTGGAAACCGTTCGGGTTCCCCCCAACTGGATCGCCACCTTCTGGATGCCGCAGTTGCCCGGATCAACCGACGTATGACCCGCTCCCTGGCGGTGATCGGGGTCCTTGCAGCCATGGCACCGCTTATGGGACTGCTTGGCACCGTCACCGGCATGATAAGCACCTTTGACGTTCTGGCTATATTCGGCACAGGAAATGCCAAAGCCATGGCCGGCGGCATCTCAGAATCCCTCATCACCACCCAGACCGGGCTTATTGTCGCAATTCCAGGGCTTTACATGAAGGTATTTCTGGACCGGCGGGCCGAACATTTAAGCTGGCGCATCCAGCGGATGGGCTTATACCTGAAACGACACCTTTAGAGGAACAACCCATGTTAAACGTTTTAGCAAGGAGAAAAAACAAAAAAAGCGCGGTGGAGTTAAATATCGCACCGCTCATTGATATGGTATTTATTTTGTTGATTTTTTTCCTTGTCACCACAAGTTTTGTCAAGGAAACCGGTATTGATGTCACCCGGCCCACAGCATCAACAGCAACAACTCAATCAAAAGCCACCATCTTGATTGCCGTGGACAGCCAGAACCGGGTATTCATGGATCACCGGGAGATCGACATCCGGGCGGTCAGGGCCAATACCGAACGGGCCCTGGCGGAAAATCCCGACGGGGCCGTGGTGGTCGTGGCGGACCGGCAATCAGACACCGGCGTGGCCATCCAGGTCATGGACGGCTGCCGTCTGGCCGGGGCATCTAATGTATCTTTGGCTGCAGCACTTCCGGAGGGACAGTGAAAACCATGGAGAAGCACCTTGGGCTGGCCGTTGGATGGCAGCCCTGGGCCGTGGCATTGGCCGGCACCCTGGCCCTGAATCTGTTGCTTTTTTCCGTTATTCCCAATCTGATAAAACCCCAGGAGGCTGTCCCGCTGGTGGGCCCGATGATTCAGCAGATCCAGCTCACCCGGCTACGGCGCGCAAGCATTGAACCGGAAAAGAAAAAAAAGACGCCTCCGCCCAAGGCTCAACCCAAAAAGCAATCGGGCAAACCCAGCATGAACCGGCAAATCACCAGATCTCTTTCCATGCCCTTTGAAATCAATCCCCGGTTGCCTCAGGGACCGACCACCATTACCGTGCCCGAAGTGATGTCAACATCTCTGGACACCCTATCCCTTGACACGCTTTTTGACACGGGAGACCTGGATCACCCCCTGACGGTGATTTCCAGGGTTCCGCCGGTCTACCCCTTCCGGGCCAAGACCAAGGCCATTGAAGGCTGGGTATCTGTGGAATTCACGGTGAATGAACAGGGGTGTGTGGAGGACATAAAAATCCTGGATGCAGAACCTGAAAAAATATTTGATGACAGCGTGATGCAGTGCGTTGCTGCTTGGCGGTTCAAACCCGGTCGAGTCAACCGCGAAATTGTAAAGACCCGCGCTAGAACACGCATCCGTTTTAAATTAAATTGAGGTGTTTCATGAATCCGATTTTAAAAACCGTCATCGTCATTCTGGCTTTTGCCGCCGCGATCTTCTTTCCACTGGAAAAGAGCTTGGCCCAAGGTTATCAAAAAATGCCTGTTGGTATTCAGCGTCTGCTGATCAACGTCAGGAAAGCCATGGATAAAAATGATTATGCTGCTGCCGTCAAGCTCATCCAGGCGGACCAGGCCAAATCCAAAAGCAATACCCCGTGCAGCCATCCAACTGTCTGCCTGGCCCTAGGCAATTGCTTTTTGATGCAAAAAGAGATGCCTCATGCAGAATCGGCATATCTGACGGCCTTGTCCCTGGATAAAAACTACCTGGATGCCCAGGTCAACCTGGCCAAGATCTATACGGACACCAACCAGACCGCCAAAGCCGTCAAGGCATTTTGGGCCGCCTATCAACTATCTGACCCCAAAAATCCCAAATACCTGTACTACAGTGCAGTTATGGCGCTCACCGACGGCAAGACCCAGACTGCAATCCGCAGATTTGACTCTTTATTTTCCGCCCATCCGGACCAGGTCACCCGGCAATGGCGGGAAAACTATGCCAATGCCCTGGTAACGGCCCAGCAATGGAAAAAAGCCGCGCCTGTGCTCAGGGATCTGATTGCCCAATCCAAGGGAGAATCTCGGATCAAATGGCAGGAGGCCCTGCTTCAGATTTACCTGACCATTAATGACACCGGCAAAGCCCTGGACCTTGCCGGTACCCTCAGCCGGCAGGCCCCGTCCGAAGCCAGGTGGTGGAAGGCCCTGATCCACATCCATCTGACTAGGGGGGAGTATGCCAACGCCTTTGAAGATCTGATCATCTACAGTTTTGTAACCCCGTTGACACGGCAGGAAAAAAAACTGTTTGCAGATCTAAGTTTGCAGTTGAACATCCCTGCCCGGGCCGCCCGTATGTATGAAACCCTGATTACCGAATCGGCCGGAAAAAAGTCATCCCCAAGTCACAACAGACAGATGATAAACGGCCTCGTCTGTGCCTACCGCCAGATGGACCAGGGGGATAAGGCACTGGCAGTGCTCAACCGCCTTGATCCCCAAGCCGGTAATCCGGAACTTTTGCTGCTGAAAGGAGATGTCCTGTACGAGACAAAAAATTATAAGGCTGCAGACAAGGCGTTCAGGACCGCAGCCCTAAAAAATTGTTCCCAAAAAGGACAGGCATGGCTGATGGCCGGGTATGCGGCCTGGCAGTATAACGATATTGTTGCCAGCCGCAGCGCGTTTGAACAGGCAGCGCAATATAAACACCAGCGTGAGGATGCCCTGGCAGCCATTGCCCAGCTTAACAGAAGCACCCAAATGTAACGTTAACCCATTAAACGACCGGTAATGTGCCGGCGAACAAAAAAGAAGGAGATGGTGTTGAAAACTCACTTACTGAAAGGCTGCACCTTTGCAGCCGGCCTGATGTTGTTCCTCTCTTGCATAAGTCCTTTACAGGCGGATGAAAATAAAACAGACAAAAACACGGCCAACCCAAAAGTTCAGGAAATAGAAGAGATGGTTGTGGAAGACGAGGCCCGGGTCCAGGGGTATAAAACAACACCGTCCCAGACCACCATTGAACTTGAAGAGATCACATTCATCGGAGAGCCCATCTATGTTTTAGATGCGATCAAAACCAATGCCATGGTGGATTTTCGAGGGACATCAGACCTGGACCCCGGGGTGGACAGCATCTATCTGAACGGCTTCGATACCACACGATTTGTCACGGCCCTGGATGACGTGACCCTTCAGAAAACCGGCGGCCGCAAGTCAAGCAATGTTGTGGATTGGGCACAGCTGCCCGCATTTCTGCTCGAGTCCGTCGAAATCCTCCCCGGCCCCCATTCCGCTCTGTACGATGCCAAAAGCATCGGCGGGGTCTTAAACATGAAAACAAAGACCCCAAAGGAATACCGGACCCGGGTACCGCAGCTGACGTATACAACGGGATACCGGTCATATGATACCTTTTCCAATACAGCCGTTATTCAGGGTGGCGTTGAAAAATTTATCTACGACATTGCATACCAAAATTATATGACAAACGGGTATCTGCGCAACAGTGAGACCGAAACCAACATCGGGTTCGGACGCCTGGGATTTATACTGCCTGGCGATGGATATATCACCTTTTCCGCCTCATTATCAGATATTGACCGCAATTCACCGGTTAACAATCCCGGTGCGGCGATAGACGGAACAACAGACGTTGACGCCTCCTACCCCGAGGTAACGGACAGTGTCTGGGATTCCTGGCAGAACCCCACCTGGGACAGCACGGCAGAGACCTACCGTCTCAACTACGCCCAGACATTAGGGCTCAACAGAATCTTTGTCGGCGCTTATTACGGGGAAGAGACCCGTGACCGGGCCTACTTAGACTGGGTGGACGCGAAAGATAAATCCAAGGGAATCTTACCAACCTCCATGGAAACGGACTGGTGGCAGCAGGGTGGAAAAATTAAGGACGAAATCAAATGGGCCGGGGGTGAAACCACTGTAGGTGTCGACTTTACCCAGCTTTTTGATGAAAGTGTGGACGACAGTAAAACAGAGCGAATTCGCAAAAAAGGCGCATTTGTCCAGCATAAATTCGGCGTTATTCCCCATGTGGACATGACCCTGGGATTACGGTACGAGGATGTCAATATCTGTGTCAGCAACTGGTCCAACGGCAATCTGTATAACTCATATTACGACAAATATGTGAAGCGGGACTTTGACCAGATCATCCCAAAATCCATGACCACCTGGCATATGGACCATTTAGGTGCCTGGTTCCGGGACACCTCCCTTTCCGCCGGTGTCAGCAAAATCTGGCACGCCCCGGACTACCACGGTGATTACAACCCCCAGGGTCGACCTGCCGGTATTACCCTGGAACCGGAACACGGCATGGGATATGACCTGATCATAAACCGCAGGCTCTGGGGCAACATCAACCTGAAAGCCGGGTATGCGTTTTACGATATCAAGGATTTCATCGCCACCAACAGCAGCTTTGCCCAGTATTCAGGCGCCGGGGCCGGGGTGTTGCGGTTCAGCGACTATAAAGTCAACCTGGAGGAGGTTTATCGCGACGGTACCACCCTCGAGTTGTCAGGAAATATCACTCCGGAACTCTCTTTTTATCTGAGCTGGGCCTGGCAAAAATTTGAAAACCAGGGAAACGAACCGGCCGGAGAGACCGAACTGGACCAGCGGGCCGAGCACCAGGTCGGGATTGGACTGCGCTATGCCTTTAACGAAAAAGCAACCCTGATGCTGGATTACACCTACCAGAGTGACGAATCCACCGAGGTCTCCGAAGAGATTGCCGATGACGTCTGGAATTTTCACGAGGTGGACATCCCGGCCCACAGTGTGGTGGACTTAGGTTTTGAGTACAAATGTTTTGAACAGCTTGGCTGGCTGAAAAACGGCACCGTGAACGTATATATTAAGAACTTGCTGGACGAAGACTATTATGACAGTACGGGGTATCCGGCCACGGATAGTACAGTAGGCATCACCTTCACCATTAAGATATAGGGAAAACGATTATGGAACTACAAGCAAACGCCCAAACATTCTGGGAAAATCAGTGGCTGAAAACCATTGAACGATCCAAAGCTGAACAGCCGGCAAGGTCGGAAGCTCGCGGCCCCTGCGATATAAACAGATGGGACAACATGGCCAAGGATTTTGCCCAACGGACCAGCGGAGAAAAGGCGTCTGTCAAGCGGGATGCCACGCTTAAACAGCTTGTGGACAAAGGGATTTTGACCCCAAAAACACGGGTTCTGGATGTCGGTGCAGGCCCGGGCTCCTGGGCCCTGCCCATGGCCAAACTCTGCGCCCATGTCACTGCCCTTGAACCCTCGGGCGGCATGATCGACATCATGTCGAAACGGATCGAACAAGAAAAGGTTGACAATATTAGCATTGTTCAAAAAACCTGGCAGGAGACGGATCTGGCAGAACAGGTATGGAAAAAGGCCTTTGATCTGGTATTTGCCTCCATGACACCCGGCATTGACGGGCCTGATGCCGTCATGAAACTGATGGCGGCCTCCACCCATTATTGCTATATGAGCGCCTTTTCAGGTCCCGGCATGAATCAGCAGTTTGCACCCCTGTGGGAAAAATTTTTCGACCGGCCCATGCCCCAAAAACACACGGATATCATCTACCCGTTCAACCTGGTTTATGCCATGGGGTATCGCCCGGACATTACCTTTTCCTGGTGGAACAAAGAGATCGACTGGGACAGGGATCACACCATCCGCCATATCACTCGTTTTTTTCAGTCCCATATGGAGATCACCCGGGAGGCAGAACAAATCATCGCCGACTATGTGGAGACCCGGTGTGTTGACGGCGAATATGTGCCTGCCGCACCGGTCTGCCGGGGTGCCATGACCTGGTCCGTTCACGAAGACCGCAAGACCACATCGGGAGGGTCGGATGACATATAAACCGGCGAGTTATGCACTGCGCCGGTGTATAGTGATCCTGGCGTTATGTCTGTTTTTTCTGGTGCCGACACTCAATGCCGGCACCTCGTCCGGTCAGGTGGAGGTCATCCGGCTGGCTGGCGGGGACTGGGGATACCCGAGCCCCTACGCCCACTATCCCCGGGGGCCCGGGGGGTTTAAAATGTGCATGATCTTCGACAGTCTCCTGGAACGTGGGGATCAGGGACTTATCCCCTGGCTGGCCACATCCTGGCAGGTTGAAGACCAGGGAAAGGCATACATATTCACCGTTCGTAAAGGAGTCAAGTGGCATGACGGTACACCCATGACACCCGAGGATGTGGCCTTTTCCCTGAATTACGCCGGCCGCTTTCCCATGACCTGGTCCTATGTATTTGACCGCATCGACCGGGTTGAAATCCTTGACGACGACCGGATCAAGGTAACCTTGAAGACGCCCACCGCATCAATGCTTTACAGCCTGGGCATCAGCCGTATCATCCCCAAACACATCTGGGAAAAGGTGGATAATCCCAAAACATTTACCACGCCGGAGGCGGTGATCGGCACAGGCCCATATCGGCTCACCGGCTACAGCCGGGAACACGGCACCTACCGGTTTGAGCGGTTTAAGGATTTCTGGGGACCGGCCGTTCGGGTCAACCGGCTGGAGTTCATCCCGGTAAGTGAACCCATTCTGGCCTACCAGAAGCACGAGATAGACATGATCCGGGTCTCCCCGGACCTTTTGCCCAAATTTCAAACTGATCCCGAACATAGGATACTCAAGAGTCCGGGGTTCTGGGGATACCGACTCCTGTTCAACCGGAACCTTCCCGGTCCGGCCCAAATCACTCAGGTCCGCCGGGCCTTTGCCCATGCCGTTGACCTTGACGAACTTGTGGCCAAGGTGGCCCGGGGAGCCGCCCTGCCCGGACGGGCAGGCATTCTGCCCCCGGACCATATCATGGCCGCCCAAAACGTCAGAGCCTATGAGTTTAATCCCGAAAAGGCAGGCAGGCTTTTGGACCAGGCCGGATTCACCCGGAACGGGGGATCTGTGCGAACAGGAGCTGACGGCAAGCCCCTTGCCTTTGATCTGTTATGTGCCGGCGACGAAGTCCGGATGGCGCAAATTCTAAAACAGCGTCTGGCTGACGTGGGCGTGGAAATAAGCATCAAAAGTTGCAACGGTAAAACCCGGGACAGCCGGGTCAGAAACCAAAACTACGATCTGGCCATCATCGGCCACGGCGGATGGGGCGGTGACCCCGATTATCTGATCGCCCACTGTACCGGGGACATCAAGCAATCAAGTTCGCCATCAGCTTCGGGTGGTTCCGGGTTGGCCTCCCCGGCCCTGATGAAATTGTTGAACGCCCAGCGCTCCCAAACCGATCCTGAAAAGCGGCGGGACCTGGTTGTAAAAATCCAGCAGATGGCCGCAGAAGAGGTGCCTGAGATCCCGCTGTTTTATACCACGGGGTACACGGCGTTCCGGCCGGCCAAGTACGACGGGTGGATGTTTATGTTTGACCATCACAGTTTGGAGCACAGCAAACTGTCCTATTTAGACTGGAAAACATGGCGCTGATATGAAAACAAATCAAACCGCTGCAGGGGCATCCGGCCGGGTGATTTCATACCTGGTGACGGTGTGGGTAATCATTACCCTAAATTTCCTTTTGCCACGCATGATGCCCGGAGACCCGTTTGTTCATCTGTCCGGGGACGAAGGTGAGGACCTGCCGGAATTCACTGAGGCTCAAAAAAATTATTATATGGATCAATACGGGTTTGATGATCCCGTACCGGTCCAGTATGCTCGGTATCTGGTCAAACTTGCCCATGGAGACCTTGGGGAATCGGTCTATTTTAACAACGCCGTCGCGGGAATTCTGGCCCGACGGCTGCCCTGGACCCTGGGCCTGGTGACCGCAGCCGTAACGCTCTCCACGATCATCGGTACTTTTTTGGGCGTGGTGTCCGCGGCATTGCGCCACCAGTGGGCAGATCGGCTTTTATTTGTGGGGCTGATCCTTATTTCCGAGATTCCGGCATTTCTTATGGGGCTGGTGATTCTTTTTATCTTTGCTGCGGCCCTGGACCTGTTTCCCCTGTCCGGAGCCATGTCTCATTTCACTGGCCAAATGACGCTCATGGAAAAGGCAACAGACATTGCCGCGCATGCGGCCCTGCCCGTGGCAACGCTGACCCTGGCCCGTCTGGGCGGCATTTATCTTCTGGCCCGGAACAGCCTTGTGACGGTGTTGGAAAAGAATTTCATGGTCACGGCCCGGGCCAAGGGGCTGACAAAAATCAGGATATTTTGGCGACATGCCCTGCGCAACGCCCTGTTGCCCATTGTCACCCGGGTGTTTATGAGCCTTGGGGCGCTTGTGGGCGGAGCCGTCCTGGTGGAGAACGTGTTTAACTATCCGGGACTGGGCAAGCTCTTGCGTGAATCGGTCATGGTCCAGGACTATCCCTTGATCCAGGGCATATTCCTTTTGGTGACCCTCGCGGTTTTGTCTGCCAATTTTATGGCAGACCTTGTGTACCGGCGGCTGGATCCCAGGGTGAGTGAAAAGCCACACACTAAAAGGCAAAGGCTGATGAAGGCATGAGTTTTACATTCCTGCCGGCGCTTTTTTCCCGGATGACGCCTTCGGGCCGGGCCGGCGCGTTTTTTCTGGGTGCCATCATCTTCCTGGCCCTGGCAGCGCCCCTGCTCTGTTCCCATTCCCACCGGCAAATGTCAGGCCCAGCCCTCAGTCCTCCTGGATCCGAACATATCATGGGCACGGATGAACTGGGGGTGGATCTGTGGGCTCAGATCTGCCACGGGGCCAGGATCAGCCTGATTGTCGGGCTTGGCACAGCACTGGTCGCAGGGTTGGGGGGTGCCATTGCAGGTCTTGTGTCGGGATATGCCGGCGGGCTGACCGACATGATCATCATGCGCATGGTGGATGTCTTGCTGGTGCTGCCGGACTTACCGGCAATGATTATGCTGGCCGCCTTTTTCGGTCCCAGTCTGCTTTCCATTGTCCTGGTGCTATCCTGTTTTTCCTGGGTTCACACAGCAAGAATTGTCCGGTCCAGGGTTCTGGGCTTGAAACAGCGACAGTACATCCGGGCAGCCGAACTCAACGGCGCATCTGCGTTTTATCTGATCCGCCGCCATTTTCTGCCCGAGGTGTTTCCCCTTGCCGCCGTGAGCATGATCCGGCTGACCGGCCGGGCCATTGTGGCCGAGGCCGGGCTCTCTTTTTTAGGATTAGGGGATCCCTCCTCCGGATCCTGGGGTCTGATCCTTCACCATGCCACCTCTTTTCCCGGTATCTATTACACACGGTTCTGGCAGTGGTGGCTGGTGTTCCCCTGGTTTTCCCTGACCCTGATGGTGGTCAGCCTGGCCCTGGTCAGCCGGGACATGGAAAAAATTGCAGACCCCAGGCTGGGAAAAAGGAGTTGAGCATTGACGCTTGAACCACTTCTGGAAATCAATGATCTATGCCTTGAATACAGGCAGAACGACTTGGTAATCCCTGTTCTGGACCGGGTCAGCCTCTCCCTGGCCGCGGGTAAAACCCTGGGACTGATCGGGGAATCCGGGTGCGGCAAAACCAGCCTTGCCATGGCGGTCATGGGCCTTGCCAAATCCGCCCGAATCACAGGCGATATCCGCTTCAACGGCGTTGAGCTGACCGGATTGAAAGAAAAGGAGCTTGCGAAATTCCGATGGAACCGCATTGCCCTGGTTTTCCAAAACAGCCAGGAAGTGTTCAATCCGGTTATTACGGTGGGAGAACAGGTAGCGGAAACCCTGATCCGTCACTTGGGCCTTAATCGGGCGGTAGCCAGTCAACAGACAGCCAGCCTCTTTAAGCAGGCCGGTCTGGAGCCGGTTTGGCAAAATGCATACGCCCACCAGTTATCCGGCGGCATGCGCCAGCGGGTACTCATTGCCATGGCCGTTGCCTGCAGTCCGGATCTGCTCATAGTAGACGAACCCTTCACTGCCCTGGATCCAGCCGCCGCATCTGCCATGGCGGATCTGATTGTTACACTCCAGCAGCACCTGGGGTTTGCCATGATTCTGATCTCCCATGCCATGCCGGCCATTGCCAGGATGACCGAAAATATTGTCACCCTGTACGCAGGCCAGGTTATTGAAGCCGGACCCACCCAGGCAGTGCTGGCCGACCCCTGCCACCCCTATACCCGGGGGCTGATTAATGCCTGTCCTGAATTTTACGGCTACAAAGATCTTTGGGGGATTGCCGGCACCCCGCCATCCCCCGGCAGCGTCTCCGGCTGCCCCTTTTGTCCGCGCTGTGTCCAGCACGGCCCGAACTGCAGCACCCGCCGGCCGCCCCTTGTTGAAGCAGGCAAAAACAGGCAGGTGGCCTGCCATAAAGGGGGTATCACCACGGTGCTCGAGGCCCGGGGACTTGAAAAAACATTTGACCTGAACGGCACTGCCGTCAAGGCGGTTCACCAGGCGGATATCACGATTAAATTCGGAGAGGTCGTGGCCCTTGTGGGCCCTTCAGGCTCGGGAAAATCCACCCTGGCCCATCTGCTGGTGGCCCTGGAAATACCGGATAAAGGCCGGGTGATCTTCCAGGGAACGCCCTTGACGGACAACCGTGCCACCTCATGCATGAACGGCATGCAGCTGGTATTCCAGGACCCGACCCAGGCCGTGAGTCCCAGGCTGACGGTCCTGGAGGCTGTCCGGGAACCGTTGGACATCATGGGGTGGAAAACCCAACAAGACAGGGATGAAAAGGCCCTTGCCGCCCTGCCCCTGGTACACCTGTCCCGGGATACAGGGTTTCTGAACCAGCCCTGCCATGCGTTAAGCGGAGGACAGCGCCAACGTGTCAGTGTGGCAAGAGCCATGGTGACCGATCCTGTGCTTCTCATTGCCGATGAAATTACCGCCATGCTGGACCCGTCCGCCCAGGCCCATTTACTGCGCATGCTTAAGGGCCTTCAGCACAAAAAAGGCTTTTCCATGCTGTTTATTTCCCATGATATTCACCTGACGCGGAAAATTGCCGACCGGGCCTATGTGCTTGACCAGGGAAAAATTGTGGCCAAAGGTGCCGGATATGAGGTGTTTGAATCAACAGATCCATCTGAAATTACATTTAAAACCCAGCGAAGAGTGGGATTTTCAACAGGTTTCCCAATCTGATTGGGCAGTGTTGTTTCAAGGCGACCGACAACTATATGAGGCGATTTCGCTGAAAAGCAGTTCAGAGCCGTAGTCGACCGCATCATCAAGACTGCGCCCCAGTTTGTAGTGATTGAAGTCCGAGGCTTTCACCCCTGGACGAAACAGAACATCCAGCGGCTTGTTTTCGAAAAATTGAGGCGTCAGCGACAGCGGCCGATTGGAAAAACCCAGTCTATTGAGAACCATGCCGGCATATATAAAAAAAGATCCGGCAAAAAAATCGGATCGGTTCTAAGCTCTTGTTTTTTCCAGACCCATCTGAAAATCGTCGGTCATTAAAATGTTGCACTCCGGTTATGGATTTTCTGTTTTTTTACCAGCCGCTCCAGTACGTAAGGCCTAAAGCCGTATTGCAGTAGATAATGGCCGATGGGCCGCTGAAGCTTTTTTTGTTTATATAAAAGAGCCAAAAGGTTACGCTGAGTAAAATATTTATTTCGAACTGCATAATCCCCAAATTTTTCACTGAATTTACGATTGGCGAGAATATACTGTAGCTGGTCTGAGTCAATTAAGCCCCAATTAACCGCAAGCTGACCGATCGGAGGACGCTCTCTACGTTGCCGAACAATAATTTCAATAAGTGTATTCCAGGATATATATCCGGAATAATACAGGTATTGACCGATCAACAACTTCCTTTCGGGTACGTTTCCCTTATTTGAATAGAAATGATCATTTCCAGGATATGGGTTAGGCTTTTTCGGCGGTTTGCCGTACTCTGGCGGGCGTTTGGGTGGCTGAGGCTTTGATTGCTGCATCAAAACGCGTCCATCCCCTTTTATAGCGGCAATTAAACGTTCATAGGCTTGTGTGAGGGTCTTAAACCGGTCATTTAAGAATTCTTCATCCTGACCCAATGCAGCGGCACGATCCGGATGCGTTTTAAATGCCTGGCAGCGGTATGCATCCTTAATTCCAGACGGTTGCAGATATTTTAAAAATTCTATGGAAACCTCAACTTCAGGACCAAACAACAGACCACAGGCATCAAATAATTCTGAGGCGGTAGAATATTGATTCATTGAGTCTTCCAGTTCATATTTTAATCCAAAGAGAAACGATGATATCGTTATCATTCAAACATTAACAGCATATGAATAATATATAACCCAAATTGTCAAGACCGATTTTCGGATTTTGTAGGGCAATCCTATGTAATTTGCTCACAGAAAGTTAAGTCAAAAGTTTTTGCTCTAATTGGGGATCAGCTCTTCCCAATATGCAAATGGAAACAGGATTGTTGGTTGTCCCAACCGCAAGTCTCGACAGTAATGTGCAAATAAACCCCCAAGGCCATATTTATTGGGGAAACAAAGCAGATTGGGATGATGCTTTGGGGAAGGTGGTCAAATTCGACCAGCTTGCGAACCAAATCGAAATATAACATCAATATTGATTCAAACAATAAATAATAGTTTATTAGGTAATTCAAATCAGTTATTATCAAACAAATATTTTAGCCTTTTTTTTAAACGTCTGCATTACTTTTGATATGGCCAACGCATAAAACAGATTAACTAAATATCAGCAAGAGAGGGAAAAGATGCTGGAACTTAAAGATATATATTTTACCGTACCCGACGAAGAGGCGGGAAACGGATTGATCCAAAAAACCATTCTTGACGGTATCAGCTTTACCTTTGAAAAAGGTAAGTTTTACGGCATTACCGGCCCCAACGGGGGAGGAAAGACCACCCTTGCCAAAACTATCATGGGGATTAACAAAAACACCCGGGGCCAGATCATATACAATGGCCAGGATATCACGGACATGACCATTACCGAGCGGGCCAGACAGGGAATCGCTTATGGATTTCAGCAATCAGCCCGGTTCAAGGGGGTGACGTTCAGGGATCTTCTATCCATTGCCGCCGGCACTGATGACGAAGGGAAACTGATGGATATCCTGGCCCGGGTGGGGTTCTGCTCCCTGGATTTTCTCGACAAGCCCGTAGATTCAAAACTTTCCGGCGGAGAGATAAAAAAGATCGAACTTGCCACCACCATTGCCCGAAATCCCGGCCTGGCGATCTATGATGAGCCGGACACGGGCATAGATCTTTGGACCATAGATCCCATGGTTCGATTGATAAAACGGCAGATCACGGAGAACGGGACAACAACCATTGTCGTCAGTCACAATAAGGCGTTCCTTGCAGCAGCAGACTGCCTGCTGCTCATAAAGAAAGGTCAGATTGCCTATACCGGGGATCTGGAAGGCGCCATGCCGCTGCTAAGCGATTTAAGTGTTTGCGGATACGCAAATCTATGTGAAGGAGATATCGATGCTAGATGCTATAGATAAAAATTTATTAAAGGCAGTGGCAGGCCTGGACGGCATTCCCAAAGGCGCATTCAATATCCGGAAAAACGGAAAACTTTTATCACGTGCGGTGTCGGAAAATATTAACATTGAACCCAATGAAGATGGTACCGGTATTGTGGTAACCGTCAAACCGGGGGTGATCAACGAATCGGTACACATCCCGGTAATACTCAACCAGGCCGGCCTGCATGACGTGGTATACAATACCTTTATCATTGGGGAAGGCGCCGATGTCACCATCGTTGCCGGATGCGGCATCCACTGCTCAGGAAGCAGGCCAGAAGGCCACGAAGGCATCCATGAATTCCGGGTGGGTAAAAACGCCACCATCCGCTACCAGGAAAAACACGTTGCCACAGGTGAAGGAAAAGGTAAGCGAAGCCTGAATCCCACCACAAAGGTCTATCTGGACGAAAACGCCGTGGTGGAGATGGAACTGACCCAGATAGGCGGCGTGGACGAGGCAAAGCGAGTGAATGAAGCGGAACTGGCCGCAGGCAGCTCCTTTTTTGTCACCGAACGTATATTGACAGAAGGGCACCAGATAGCCATCTCTGAAAACAATATTATCCTCAAGGGTCATCACAGTAAGACAAACCTGGTATCCAGGTCCGTAATCAAAGAGAACTCCAAACAGGATTTCTACGCCAACGTGGAAGCAAGAGCCAAAAGCTTTGGCCATATCGAATGTGACGCCATCATTATGGGCAACGGCATGAATGAAACGGTGCCGGCCTTACGCGCTCTGCACCCGGACGCAGAGTTAACCCATGAAGCATCCATCGGGAAAATCGCCAATGATCAACTGATCAAACTGATGAGCTTAGGACTCACTTACGATGAAGCCGTGGACAGAATCATCCGGGGTTTTCTGAAGTAACGGCCATGGCTGGCCGGTAGATGTTGAATTTTTTATCCTAAAAAAATAAAACCTACAAAAAAACTCAAAGGGGATTGGAATTTTCCCAATCCCCTACATTAGAAACGCCGGTACTTAGTGGATTTCTATGAACAATAACGATAACAATAACGAAAACTTAAGCCAAGGCCTCCTGGATAATACTGACTGCCTTTTCCACGGATATCTTACCTGTGTTTAAAACCAGGTCGTAGTTGGCCGGATCCTGAGTATCAGCATTAAAATACCGCCTGATAAAGGCCCTCCTGTTGGCATCAATGCTGACCATAAGTTTCTTGGCATCATCCGCGTTCAGCCCCTTGTCCTTCTGTACCACCTTGCAGCGCATGTCATCAGGGGCAACGATTCTCACCCTTAGGGCGTTAGTGTCTTTTAAGGCAAAATTGCCTCCCCTGCCCAGAATAACGGCATTGCCGTGACTGCCGATTGTATTGAGTACCCGAAGCAGAATTTTTGAATACTCGTCAGGCCATAGATGGTGTTTGTGGACCAATGCGGCAATCAGGTCATCCACAATATTCATTTTCTTCTCATCAAGGGTGTCAAGCAGAGTCTTAGCCCTATCAGTTTCAACTATAGTATTACTTCTATCAGAAGAATCCTTGGTCTCCTTGATCATGCCCTCAACTATTTCATAGTCAAATAGGTCAAAGCCCAACGCTTTCGCAAGTGCTTCAGCCACCTCATGTCCACGGCTGCCACGTTGCCTTGAAATGGTAATCACATTGCAGGTATCCACCGGGCTTACGCCCTGCTTCTTTTGCATTTCCCACCGTTTAATCTGTTCATCGATAATCTTATGAATGGACCTGGTCATGAACCCCTCCTTTCCCGGGCATACCGGGGGTTAGATAAATTTACATTCGTGCCTGGCTTTAATTTCCTCCAGAAGGCCTACAAATTTTGATGGATCAACCTCAGCATGTTGATATTTTATCAAACTTCATCTCTCATTTTATAATAATGACTAATAGTGGGCGAAAATAGAACCAAGCCCCACTGCATTTTAATGAATGATGTGAATATCATAATCCTTGTTCACTATAAAATCAATTCCGGTTTTGCATGGGACCAGATTTGCGCGACAGGCCGGCTTAAGTGTATCTCATTACTCAGACGACATTATCTCATTTGGCGAAATTTTATACAAAGCCCCAAAGCCCGGGCGAAAAAAATTAGGTTTTAAATTGATCCACCGATGTTTTCAGGGTTTTGGATATCTGACTGAGGCGGTCCGCACTTGCGTTTATTTCCGAACTTCTGTCCGACATACCACGGGCTGCCTGGTGAACATCGTCAATATCACTTGCAATTTTCTGAACTTTTTTTGAACTTTCCATTACATTACGGGTAACCTCTTGGATTCCCAAGGCGGCCTGGCTGACATTGCCGGCAATTTCACGCGTAGTGCCCGACTGTTCTTCCACGCTGGTGGAGATGGTGTCGATCATGGCATTGACACTGTCAATGGCATTGCTGATTTCTAAAATTTCCGAAATCGCCTGATGGGTCGAGTCCTGAATACGGAGGACTTTTCCCTGAATTTCATGGGTGGCGTCTGCGGTTTGCTGTGCCAGGGTTTTAATTTCATTGGCGACCACGGCAAAGCCTTTGCCGCGTTCACCAGCGCGCGCGGCTTCAATGGTCGCATTCAAGGAGAGTAGCTTGGTTTGTTCGGAAATATCTTTAATGGTTTCAACCACATCTCCAATTTCATGAGCACTCAGCTCAAGATTTTTAATGCTGTCGGTTGCTTTCTGGGTTTTGGAGACGGCGTAGTGGCTGTTTTTGCGGGTTTCTTCAGTATTCTTGGCAATCGCGCCAATCATGGTACTCATCTGTTCAGCCGCAGAAGAGACCATTTCGATATTGTTGGAGGATTGTTCAGCCGCCGCTGCCGTTGACGTCATGTTATCGCTCACATCCACGGCCGCTGCTGCCACGGCATTAGACCTTTCGGTCATTATAACGGCGGCATCTGACATCTTTTTTGAAATTTCAAGAAGCTCCGCGGATGACGTATTCTGCTTTTCAGAATTGTTTGCGATATCCCGGATAATCCCGTGCAGTTTTTCAACAAAGGTATTGAACCACTTGGCAAGGCTGCCCAGTTCATCTGCAGAAGCGACGTTTAACCTTTTGGTCAGGTCACCGTCGCCTTCAGCCGCATCCTTCAATCCGCTGAGAACGCTAAAAATTGGTTTTTTGACCATTTTCTGGATGGCAATAAACACCATACAACTCATAATAAACAGAAGAATCACTGATCCGGCAGTGGTAAAATACTTGAGTTTGGAGATAACCGTATTTAAGGCGCTAAGATCGTATGCAAGGGAGAGAATGCCGCCGATTTCTCCTTTTTTCCAGGTCGGATGACACCGGATACAGTCTGCTACAACGGGCTGGGGGCCGAAAATGACAAGCCGACTGTCATGTTTTTGCACAACTTGCGCCTTTTCTTCCCGGATGCGGGACAATAATCCCTCCGGAAAAGGCTCTGCCTTGTCCAACGCATTGGACGACAAATTGACCCCGCCTTTCCGGTCATAAAGATTGACCTCTATCACCCCGTTAATTTCCTTTTGGTGGTGGAGCAGTTTTTGGAAGTTGTTCATCTGGCCCCGTTCAAGCGATCCTTTTACACCGTCTTCAAAGGCGTTGAACAAGGTGTGAACGGACTGAGTGTAGGTCAGTCGCATCTGGTTTTCCACAAACCGATTTAAAAGCGCTACGGAAGCAGCAAGACAGATCAACAAGACAATAACCACCGTGAGAATGACTTTATAGGTAATGGAGAGTCGGGCGAACAAACGAATTTTCATGACTTTTCTCCTGGGGTTCCGGGAATGACGATTTCAGCGTTACGGTAAAACGGAAAATCTTTTTTCTTTGCAAACATGGGCGATGAACAGCCGATACAAGGTGCATTGGCATCAATGCACCAGGTCTGTCCACTGTTCCACCACCGGGTGGGGCAGTCTGCAAATGTGTTCGGCCCCAGACAGCCGATTTTAAAAAGACAGCCTTGATCTCCCAGTTTTTCAGCAAAAATCTCCTGCTGGAAGTCATGGTACCGGGGACACAATTCATGGACCTTCCGGCTGAAAAAAGCAGCCGGTCGGGTATCCGTAAGTTCCGGGAGTCCGATTTTCACCAGGTGAACAATGGTTTTCCAAACCCAGTCCGGATGCACCGGGCATCCTGGAATGGAGATCAGGAGCGGCTTTTTATTTATTGTTTTGTAAAAATCGTTCAGGCTGACAGCGCCGGTCAGGTTGCCTTCAGCAGCCGGAATACCTCCATAAGAACTGCAGGTGCCGATGGCAACGGCACCGCTCATGGTTCGGGCGGCAGCACTCAGGTAGTCTGCAATGGGTTTTCCGCCAATGACGCAGGCATCAGGCATCCCCAAGGGAATGGACCCTTCCACAGCCAGAAAATAATCCCCGGCATTCCCGCTGATATAAGCGTTCATCAGATCCAGCACCTGTTTTCCGGATGCGGCCGACAGATCCTGATGGTAGACCAGCTTGGAGTACTGGGTAATCATGGAGACCGCACCGGGCGCTTCGGCCTGCAGCAGGGATACGGAACACCCGGTGCAAGATTGTGCCTGAAGATAGATCAGCTTGGGCACGGATTTGGGATCAATGGTTTTCAGGGCGGCTTTGACCGCTGATGGGAACCCGGCAATCGGAAGGGAGGCACCGAGACAGGCAGCCAGTTTCAAAAAATCTCGTCTATTTATCATGGAATTTTTCCTCCGAACTTATCTGTATAACATGGGTGTGGGATGTTGTGTCATATCAGTGAACGGCACAGGCCAGACAGGGATCAAAAGAATGCACAATCCGGTTGGCCTCGATTTGTTGGGCAGGATCTTCGACCCTGGTGCCGATGAGGGCGGACTCCAATGCACCGGGCATGCCTGTGTCATCCCTGGGAGAACAGTTCCATGTGGTCGGCACCACACATTCATAATGATCAATTTTATAGTTTCTGATCCGGATATAATGAAGCAGGGCACCCCTTGATGCCTCGGTGAGGCCGAAGCCTTCCCCGGCTTCCGGTATTTTTATCTCAGGTATGAATGGCGCAGACGGATTGATTTGTTCAGTCTGGTCCAGAAGAAAATCTGCGATTACGACGGCAGACACGGCGCGGCACAGGTGCCGGCCCAGGACCGAATTGAGTTGTTCCGGCCCAATCTCCGCCATACCGGCGAACCGGTCCACCAGCTGCTTGACGGTTTCATTGCCGCCCTGTAAATAATCCACTAGTATCCTTGCCGCCGGTCCGACTTCCAGTACATGCCCGCCATACCGGGGGGCCTTTACCCAGGAATAGGCGCCTTCTTTGTGCGGAGCCGGTGTCAGCCGGCCCTGGGTGACTTTCAGACCGGATGGGGAGCTGTATTTGGCAAATTTAACATCTTCGGTAATGTCTCCTGTTTTTACCGTTTCCACTTTCCCGTCAATAAGCACGCCGGGCGACAGGAGCCTGGGACTGTCCGGTTCCGGCCCAAATGGCAGCAGGCCGTAGGACATGAAGCCGCCCTTGCTTTGGCCGATATGCCAGTATTCCGGGAATGCGCCGGCAACTGCCAGAAGATCGGGCAGGTACTTGTTATGAATAAAATGCTTAACCTCATGAATCAGCGCCTGATAAGACGAGATGGCGTCAATGTCCGGCGGCCGGGTGCAGCCGCCGGGAAAAATCCCCGTGGCATGGGGAAACCTGCCGCCGAAAATGGCAGAGGCCCGGTTGGCTTTTTTCTGGATTTCAAGGGATTCCACATAATGCTTTAACGCGGTGATATTTATGTCCGCATCCGTTACATAAGTTCCGGACAGCCGGGGCAAAAAAGGCGCTGCCGGGTGGGATTCTCCGCTGCCCAGCGCGTGGTTGACCCACTCTTTCAAGTGGGTCAGGTCACGGTCTTTGCCGGTATACCCCGTAATAGCGGTCACATCTATAAAATCAAGGGCAGAGAGCTGATAAAAATGTAAAAGATAATCGTATAAATGGTTGGCGCCCTGGATAAGGTTGTGAAGAATTCTGCCGTTTGGCGGTGTCCTGAGTCGGTAGGCCGCTTCCTGGGCATAAGAAGAGGCAATGGCATGGGCATACGGGCATACGCCGCAAATCCGCTGGGTAATCTGCTGGGCGTCAAGCGGGTCTCGACCCAGAAGGAAAACTTCAAACCCTCTGAACATTTCCCCCATGCTTTTCGCATCGGTGATGATATTGTTTTCTACGGTTGTATTAATATTGAGGTGACCCTCAAGCCGGGTGACAGGGCCAATATCGATTTTCATGCTGCGCCTCTTTTTTTATGAAAGTCCAAACAGGTTGTTAAATTACTTTCATATTTTGTTGTGGGTTGATCCCGAGTGTTGATAGGCCAGGTCGGCCCATGACCGTTATTTGAATGATTCTATTATTTTCTGAATTTCCTTTTGCGTTGCCGTTCAAAAGTCTTTCAGCGTATTTTTTGCTTTAAACCAGACAAGCTTTGTTTGCGATGCAAATCCCAGAATAAATGATTTTTCGGGCACGGCCTGGGTATCGGTCTCTGAGACGTTTAGTAAAAGAGAATTGTCATCAGCATAAAAAACCGTGTCGGATTTAATTAAATCTTTATAATCGCTCTTTATGGCTATGGTTAAAATCAGGTTATTCTCTTTGCTAAGCTCGTGATCCAAAATTTTTCCGATTTCTATGCCTTTTGAATAAATCTTAGTATTTGTAACATTGGGATTATCTTCAAATACAACGTAATAGAAACTTTTAGGCGAAAACATGGCACAGTTTAGAAAAAAAGAGAGTACCACCATCAAAATAAAAATCGATTTTCTATACATGAAGACCTCTTAAATTGTTTTGTTGGACGGAATCAAATTTGATTTATTTTTTTATCCTACAAAATGAAATTAATAAAAACAACTAAAAAGGAAGAAAGGCCTTTTGATTGTGGATCAGGGCTGTTTTTGTAACTTTACACTGATATGAAAAGCCGGTATAATTCTGCTTTTTTTCAGATCAACAAAAGCTGTTTACCTTCAGATAAAGAAATACAGGACACAGGATGAATCCTAAGGAAATACCCATTAAAGATCTTCTTCCCCACAGGAACCGGATGCTCCTTATTGAACGTATTATTGAGGTGGATGACGCCTCAACCGTGTCCATTGCCGTGGTATCGGATGATTGGCCCCTTGTCTCTGCCGGATCGGTAAGCCCCATTGTCATGGTGGAACTGGCTGCACAGACCGCCGGGGTCAACAACAGTATCCACCGGTTGCAAAACCGCGGGAAAGAAGACGGCACCATGGGATGGATTGCCGGTGTTAAATCCGCCGTATTTCATATGGACAGCCTTCCTGTGGGTTCAACCCTCATCACCCGGACCCGGAACAACTTCTCCTTTGAAGATTTCAGGGAGGTTACCGGAACCGTAACCTTGGATAAAACGGTTGCCGCGCAAATCACGTTGCAGCTCGTCTCGGCATAGCAGAATTTTAAATGATGAATCATTAAACAAAAGAATCAATCATACGTTAGGATAGTCTTTCCATGTCTCAGAAAACAGATACAAAAACCGCCCTCATCACAGGCGCAAGCCGGGGTATCGGCCGGGCCGTCGCCATTGAACTTGCAAAGCAGGGGTATTACACCTTTATAAATTACCATTCGGACAAAGACGGGGCCGCCCACACCCTTGAGCAGGTCCGGGCAGCCGGTTCCCATGGAGAGATCATACAGTTTGATGTGACGGACAGGGAACAATCCAAAGCCGCAATTGACAACATCGTGGACCGGTTCGAAACCATTGATGCACTGGTAAACAATGCAGGGATCGTTGATGACGGTCTGTTCATCATGATGAAGGAAGAAAGCTGGGACAAGGTGATCCGGACCAGCCTTGACGGCTTTTACAATATGACAAAACCGATCCTGAAAAGAATGGTGCGTCAAAAACGGGGTGTTGTTGTCTCCATCGCATCTTTGTCCGGCCTGACAGGAAACCGGGGACAGGCCAATTACAGTGCAGCCAAAGCAGGACTCATCGGCGCCAGCCGCAGCATTGCAGCCGAAGTTGCACGGCTTGGCATTCGAATCAATGTTGTGGCGCCAGGACTCATCGAAACCGATATGACCAAGGATTTGCCCCTGGCCAATCTCAAAACCATGATTCCCATGGCGCGGGTGGGACAGCCCGAGGAGGTGGCACGGGTGGTTAAATTCCTGTGTTCAGAGGATGCGTCCTACATCACCGGCCAGGTGATCTCGGTCAACGGCGGCATGTTCTAATGTTTATAAAAAAAAGACTTTTCCTGGGGGCGGCCACCGTACTGATGGCGGCCGTGATTTCAGTTGGTGCAAATGCAGCGTCCCTGGCGGATATCCAGGAGGCGGCCGGTACCATCCGGTCAATCAGTGCCGATTTTATCCAGGAGAAGCACATGAAAATCCTGGTAAAACCCCTGGTTTCCAAAGGAAGTATCCGTTTCCAGAGCCCGGACGCACTGAGATTTGAGTACCGGGAACCCATCAAAAATGTCCTTATCATGCAGGGAAAAAGCGTTTCTCGCTATATACAAAAAGAGAACACATTTGTCCGGGACAATGCTTCGGCCATGGGTGCCATGACCGTTGTCATGGATGAAATCAGCCAATGGCTGAAGGGCGATTTCAACACAAATGTTTTCGATGCGACTATTGAAGAGGCGCCGGAGCCCGGCAGAATCATCCTGGTTCCAAAGGAGAAAGCCATAAGCAGTTTTATCCAGGAGATCGTTTTGGTTCTGTCCGAACAGCCGGGCGTGTTTAAAGAGGTCGTTATCCGCGAAAATCAGAACTCTTACACCCGTCTTCGATTTGAAAAAGCGACACTCAATGAAGACATTAACCCTGACGTATTTGCCGCCCCGAAATGAGACTTAAAACGGCGCTGGAATATCTCTTTGTATTTACTTTTTTAATTAGCGCAGGGTGCGCTGGTCTGCCGCCCATTGTATGCCCGGATAATTCTGCTGCCCTGGACAAACAAAGCTTTTCGCGCGAATTGAACACACTGTTCCCGACCGATTCGTTTCAGTTCGTCCATGCCATAGAGTTGACTATGGCGGGCAACCATTCGGCCATGCTCATGGGTGTTGTAAATATCCACCCCCGCCACCGCGCCATCCATTGTGTGATCATGACCCTGGAGGGACTGGTTCTTTTTGAAGCCGACCACACCGCTGAGGCGTTCACAATTCACCGGGCCATTCCCCCCTTTGACAGTCAGGCCCTTGCCCGGGGTCTGGTATCGGACATTGAGCTTATCTTTTTCAACCCCCGGGGCCGACTTGATGCCTGGGGAACGCTTGAAAATAAAAATACTATCTTAAGGTTTTCAGAACCTGACGGCGGGACAATAGACATTGTCATCTCCCCGGACAGGACCATTTGGACCCAGAACGTAAGGACCGGCAGCCATCGGATCAAACGCTGGGTTAAATATATATTTCCCAAAGCAACCACAAACCGCCGGTCTCCTGTTTTCCCAAAATCTATAACCTTGACGGCGGAATTTCCATCACGATACACGTTAACCATGACTCTGACAGACGCGAATTTAATCTCGAATACCCAACCCCTGCGGTGACAATAGATGAAACTGAAACTGATCTATCCCAGATGGACAAAACTTGACCGGCAGACCGAATTCCACCTGCCCCCCCATGGACCTGTTGTGTTTGCGGCAGCCCTGCCCGACTATATCGACGTCCAGTTTATTGATGAGAATGTCCAGGCCATTGACTATGATGAACAGGTGGACGTGGTTGCACTCTCGATGATGCTTACCATCCAGATCAACCGCGGCATTGCCATTGCAAAAAAATTTAGGTCCAAAGGGATTCCAGTTATTGCCGGCGGCATTGCCACCATGCTCCATGCAGAACAGATGACAGGCCAGGTGGATGCCGTGTTTCTTGGAGAGGCTGAAGGTCGGATGGAGAAGCTTTTTGATGACTTAAAGAAAAACTGCCTGGCCCCGGTGTATGATTATCTTTCTTCACAGCCACCCATTGAAAGCGTGGGACCGGCCAGGAGGGATATTCTTGAACGGGACCTGTACAACTACAAAGGGGTGCAGATGGTGGATCTGGTCCATGCCTCCCGGGGATGCAGATTTAACTGCTACCCTTGCGCCGTGGCCTATTTAGGGGGGCGGAAATTCAGACCCAGACCCATCGACAAAACCATTGAAGAGCTTGCCGGCATTGACAACAACCGGCTCTTTATTGTGGACAATTCCCTGGCCCAGGACAAGCAGTGGGAAATGGACCTTTTCCGGGAGATGATCCCGCTAAAGAAGAAATGGTGCTGCCACCCCATTGAAAACGACCCCAAGGTGCTGGACCTGGCAGCCCAGGCCGGCGCCTGGTATGTTTACCAGGCTGTATTCGACACCTCGGATTTAATCCGGGACAGGATCAAACGCTACCATGATTACGGCATCGGTGTAGAGGGCACAATCCTTCTAGGCCTTGACCACCACACAGAAGACTCCATCAAAAGACTCATTGATTTTCTTTTGGAAATTGATCTTGATCTGGCTGAATTTACGGTTCTGACACCGTTCCCCCACACCCGGGCGTGGGAAGAGCTAAACAGCCAGAAAAGAATTCTATCCTATGACTGGGATGAGTATTCTGCGGACAAAGTGGTCTTTCAGCCCAAAAACATGGCCCCGGAGCGGTTGCAGGAACTTCTCGAGTATGCCTGGAACGCCTTTTACCAGGATGAACCCCAAAATATCAAAATGTATAAACTGTTAAAAACGGTCATCCAAAAGGAAAAAGCGGATAATACCTATCACCCGAGAAACCGGGATCTTGTGCGCTCCGCGTTTGGGCGGCCCGCAGGTCAACAACGCTGATATCCGTTACATTATACTGCTGGCCGACAATATAGGGGCGCGGCTTCAGAATTCGGAAGTTACCGGATCCATAAACAAGGTTGCCGTCAATCTGATGACCGGCCAAAAGGAGATCAAAAAAATTGCTATAGATCCCTTTATTGACATGGGGTCAGGCTACCCGGTCAAGGCCAATGATCGCATCGTTAAAATCATGGCCGCCGAGATTATGGAATATCCCCTGGTATTCACACTCAAACCCCCTTGCCCAGCCGTAACGATTTGAGTAAAGTGGCCAAAGCAAAAATTAAAATTGAAGTACACCCTAATTTCTAAAGAGGCGAAAATCGAAAAGCAATCTAAAAACAAGACGAAACGGATTAGAGAAAACCTGGCCGGAGGGCTTTCGATATTAATCATCGGCGGATACCTGCTGCTGTCCAGTGCATATCTGTCCTTATTTCACCAGTCGCTATTGGGCGGACTGCTGGTGGTGATTGCCGGGATAACCAGCATGATCAGTTCGCATACAGGAAAGTTATCAAGAATACTGATTATGACCATTTGTTCGTTTTTGACTCTGAGATATCTGCAGTTCAGGATCAATGTGAGCCTGGCATTTAACGGGGTGCCCGATATGATTGCCGCGTTGATGTTATTTAGTGCCGAGGTCTATGGTATCGTCATATATTTTTTTGGCATGTTCGTGAATGCCTGGCCGTTGGATCGACGCTCAGTTCAACTGCCGGTTATACCCTCAGATTATCCTACGGTTGATGTTTATATTCCCACATATAACGAGCCGGTTGAGCTATTGAGAATTACAGCTCTTGCGGCGACCCAGATGCTTTACCCTGAAGAGAAAAGAACCATCTATATCCTGGATGACGGCGGAACGAAACAGCGACTGGATGATGCGAATAAGGAAAAAGCGCAAGCGGCCAGAGAACGATCAAACAAGCTTAAGCAGATCGCATCAGAATTGTCTGTCATTTATGCGACCCGGGATAAAAACTTATCTGCCAAGGCCGGAAACCTAAACGAGGCGCTGCTCAGCTGTGAATGTACCTTGGATGAAGATGCGTTTGACGGCATATCATGTGTGAATCACGGCATTCAGCAGGGCTGCGGCGACTTGATACTCATCCTTGACTGCGATCACGTTCCGACAAGGGACTTTCTTGAAAACACAGTAGGCTTTTTCCTCAAAGACCCCAATCTTTTTTTATTACAAACCCCTCACTATTTTATTAATCCGGATCCCTTAGAAAAAAATCTGAATATTTTTAGAAAAAGTCCCAGTGAAAATGAAATGTTCTACGGTGCAATTCACCCTGGACTTGACTTTTGGAATGCATCATTTTTTTGCGGATCTGCCGCAATACTGAGGCGGAAATACCTGATGGAAACAGGCGGTATTGCCGGAAATTCCATAACAGAGGATGCTGAAACCGCACTGGGGCTCCATGCCAAAGGGTATTCAAGCGCATATTTAAAAAAACCACTGATCATCGGCCTGACACCCGAGACCTTTTCGGACTTTATCATCCAGAGAAGTCGATGGGCACAGGGAATGATACAAATTTTCATACTTAAGAACCCGTTGTTGCAAAAAGGGCTGAGCGTGCCCCAGCGCATCTGTTATTTCAATGCCACGCTGTTCTGGTTTTTTGGCATTGCCCGGATCATTTTTTATTTATCTCCCCTGGTTCTACTGTTTTTTGGACTTCGGATTTACAATGCTTCATGGACTCAGGTGCTGGCCTATGCCTTGCCCCATCTTATGGGAGCGCACATCCTGTCCAATTTTCTTTTTGGCCGATTTCGGCACCCGTTTTTTTCAGAACTTTATGAAACCATTCAAAGCATTTACCTGCTGCCGGCTATCCTGTCGGCCATCATCAAACCCAGAGCACCTGTGTTTAAAGTTACACCCAAGGCGGTTTCCCATGGTAAAGATTTCTTAAGCCATTTATCAATGCCGTTTTACCTGATGCTCGTTATCAGTGCAGCAGGCTCAATTACCGGCATCTATCGCATAATCCGGACCCCTGAAGTGATGGACGCCATACTTATTTGCATGGCATGGAATCTCTTTAACATGGTTCTTTTGCTGGCCTGCCTCGGGGTGGTGTGGGAAAAACGCCAGTTGAGGAAACAGCACCGCTATGAAACCTGTGAAAAAGTGACATTGGAATATGATCATAAGTACATTTCCGGAACTATTTTTGACCTGTCCGTCTCCGGGGCCGGTATCAGGGTTAACAATGATGCAGGGTTGGGGGTCAATGATCACCTCGTACTCCATGTCAAAGACAGCCGTGGGGAGGCTTATCAGATACCTGTAATCATTGAGCATATTATTTTTTCAGAGCTTCAGCTTAAACTGGGTTGTTCATTTGTAACGGATACGCTGACACAACTGACCGCAGTCGTCAATTTCGTATATGGGGACAGCAATCGGTGGAAATTTTACGGTCAATATAATCAGGATTCGCGCATTGGAAACTTCTTGGGATTTTTAAACCTTTTAAAAATAGGGATTTCAGGATTTATGTCCAATTTTAAAGGTGTTTCATCCCTTGTATATCAAGGGATAAAAGTATACATTCATCATATCTATCGCTTAATTTCCAAACATCGTGAGGATCTGTCGTGAAAAAATTTTTTGTTTTTATTATCTGTTTAAATATATGGCTTACGGCCGGCGTTGATGCACGGACCGTTTCTTTACCGCTCAAGGATTTCATGGCAGTGGATAACATCCGGCTTAGCGGCATAGAGGCCAATACCCAGCGATTTGAACTTAAGCTGCCCATTCCGGAACGGTGGAAGGTCCATGAAGCCAGGCTGACATTTGGATATTCCAATTCAAGTGCATTGATAAAGGATCGATCAAAACTGACGTTTGTCTTTGATGGATTCGTACTGGCCCAGAACAGTCTGGATCCGTTGGTGTATAAAAAAAACCTGACCGTAACCATTCCGCCGTCACTGCTCGGCCCGGGATACCATCCTTTTGAAATTCAGGTGGCCCAGCACTCGGTGGAAAGCGGATGCGAAGACCCGTCCGCGCCTGAATTGTGGACATCCATTGAACTGGTCGATGCCGTACTTGAGCTTAAAATGGACTTGAAACCCATTCCGCTGAGGGTGTCGGCGGTAAACGATTTTTTATATGATCCCAAAAACATTTACCCGCCGGAGATTGATCTGGTTTTTCCTGAACTCACACCGGGCATCATGAAATCCGTGGCGCTATGTGCCTCAGGGATAGCCAACCGTTATGAATTTAGACGAACACCTTTTTTTAATACCGCCAATATCAGCCGCCGGACCGACACGATCGTGGTGGGAGATCCTGAATTTTTAAGATCTCAACTTTCCAGATTTAATCTGCCAGACCGTATATGGGAAAATATCCAAGGCCCGCATTTAAGTCTTCACCACCTTCCCTACCTGGAACAAAACGGGGCCTCAAAATCCAATCCAAAGACAGACCCTGGTTTTGCGTTAATCATTGTTTGCGGACGAAACGAAGAAGAAATCCTCAAAGCGTCAACGGGCCTGTCTCTTCTCTCCATGCCGTTGCCGGATGCCCCATCTGTCCACCTGACAGATATCCAGCTCCCTGTCCTGGCCCCCTATCGATTTAAAAAAGGTCTGGTACCCGGATGCACATACACCCTTAAAGCACTTGGGATGGACTCTTGTACCTTTAAAGGCATGACGCCCATCCCCAAAGGCATTGAATTTCGGCTCCCTTCCAACGCCCACCTGACACCCAACGATCAGGCTGTTCTTTCCCTGACCATTGCCTATGGCGCAGCCATGAGGGAGGATTCGGTTCTCAACATCCAATTAAACGATAAATTTGTCACCGGCATCCCTCTAAGGGATCCTGCTGGAGGAAATTATCGTGACTACGAGGTGCAATTTTTGATGTCATCCCTGAAACCCGGCATCAACAGGTTGTTGTTTGCACCGGAACTGGTCCCACTGATAACGGATCAGTGTACCTTGATCCAGACCGGTAATCTGAGAATAACTTTATTTGATAATTCAACCTTAAGCCTTCCTGAAATAGACCAATGGATTGAAATGCCGAATTTGGGGGCGTTCTTGACTGATGGATTCCCGTTTGGCAGGTACCCGGACATGAGAGAAACCCAAATTTGCATTCCGGACAAAACCCCGGCCTCATTTATGGCCTCGGTCAATCTGATTGCAATGACGGCACAAAAGATCGGATTCCCCCCCCCTTGCTGCAAGCTGGCATGTGGATACCCCGGCATCAGAAGATAAAGATCTCATCTTCGTCTCACAGACCGATACCATCCCGTCATCCTTTCGCGAGGCTGCACCAATTAACCTGACAACCCCAGGTCCCATAAAAATGCCGCACCTGGGCAGGCCCAAGGGAAATTGTGAAAATGAAAACAACAGTTTATTGTCCAAATTTTTTCATCCACGGCAGAACAAGATTACTCAAGTTGATATAGAAGAGTCCAAACTGGTCATCCTTCGCGCTGATCCTGTTTTCATCCAAGGTCGGGGCGCATGCATCGAATTTCAGAATCCCAAGGACAAAAACAGATCCGTATTCATGCTTACCGCACAAAATCAAGAAGATATGGCAAAAACCGGGCAAGCACTCTGGGATCCCAGAGTTCAAGCATCCCTTAGGGGCGATACGGCATTTATCAATTTAACGGACCCGGAACTGGATACCCGCTCGTTCAGGTTGGGTGACAATTATTACCTGGGCAAGGTCTCTCCTATCCCGTTCATGGATTATTATGCCAATACCTATCCGGTGTGGTTCATCGGCGTGATTGTGGTCCTGTGTTTCAGCCTTGCGATGCTGCTGTATATGCTGCTGCGGGCAAGGAATAAAAGGAGGCTTACAGGTGATTAAATCCCGAACAATATACCTGTTAACGGCTTTGGTGTGTGGGCTTGTGATTGCGGGACATTGTTTTGCACAAACGCCGGGCACCTGGGAGTATTACCGCCATCATTTTGTTTCGGAGGACGGTCGTGTCATTGATTTCTTTCAGAAAAAAACCAGTCATTCAGAAGGTCAAGGATATGGCATGCTCCTGGCAGTTGCCCATAAAGACCGGGCGTCCTTTAACCGCATCTACAAATGGACTCGCGAAAACCTTATGGTTCGGGCCGACCCCCTGTCAGCCTGGCAGTGGGGTATGCGTATCAACGGTCAGTGGGATATTCTTGATTACAACAATGCAACGGATGGGGATCTGCTGATCGCCTGGGCGCTGCTTGAGGCTGCCCAATTGTGGTCCGAACCGAATCTGGCCGATCACGCATTGTCCATTATCGCCGCAATTAAAAACGATCTGGTAATAAAAAAATACGGCCGCATGATCCTGTTGCCTGGGTATTTCGGGTTTTCATCTCCTGAAGCCGTCATCCTTAATCCCAGCTATTTCGTTTACCCTGCATTTGAAAAATTTGCACAAACCGATAATCCGGAATTTTGGCGTACCCTGGCAGGCCAGAGCTTTGAACTTACATTCGCGCATTGCCTGACCCCGCTCGAATTACCCTGTGACTGGATATCCATGGATGAAACCGGTGTGAAGATCAATAAAAAACGCAGTAAAAATTTCGGTTATGAAGCCATCAGAATTCCTTTATACATGGCCATGTCCGATGACCATAAGAATGGACTGGCGAGATTTTCAAAATATCTGTCATTTTATAAAACAACCCAACTGCTGCCAAATGTGGTGGATCTGGTGGATAGCCAGATATCGATGTTCATGGCCCCTGCCGGATTTTATGCGATTTTTGCACGGTGCTGCCAAATAGTCGGAGAAAAAGACCTGGGTTCCCGGCTCATGGAAACAGCAAAGGAGAAAATTTTAACAGAGAAAGACGATTATTACTCAAACACGCTTTATCTTCTGGCCCATTCGGTGAGACTGCCATGAATATTTCCCGGAAAACGACTGCCATATTGGGTATAATTTTATTTCTTTTTTATTGTCCTGCCTTGCCTGCCAAAGAAGCCACCTATGGAGAAATTCTGGCCACGGCTTGGAATCAATTCAACGAGGACAAACTGACCGAAGCCGCCAAAGGGTTTCTCCAGGTTCAACTGGCCCCGGATATGACGTTGAGGCAGAATGCCCGGATGGGACTGGGGTATACCCGTTTAAAACAGGGAAGAAAAGAGGCGGCCCAATCCATATTTTTGCTGTTAGTCGAAGATGGCTATCAATTGCCCAAAACCCTGCCGGCCCTTATGGAAACATATCCGGAAGGGGCAAAGGAGAGGGGCTTGATTGCGCGGCGTATCCTGGACATTGATCCCAAGCATGAATTTGCGCTGATCGTTTCTGCATGGAATCATTATCATAAAAAAGAATATGCATTGGCAGAAGGATATTTTGCACGCCTGTCCGCCATCATTCCCCATGACCAGGGTACCCGGATAGGCTTAGGCTACAGCCTGCTGCACCAAAAAAAATTTGACGAAGCCATACGCCTCGTGGACAACTTTGAACCGCAGCACTCCGATAAACTGATGGAGTTACGGAAAAACGTCTATCGCCAAGGGATTTTGGAAAGCCTGAGCCAAAACCGATTTTCAGATGCTAAAAAATTATTTTTCCGGATGGCTCTCCTGGATAATGATAGCTCCATGACCAGCATTACGAATCTTGGTGTCCAGGTCCTTGACGGCTATGCGCATGGAGGGAAAAGGAGTGATGCTTGGAATCTGGCCGATGATATGGGCCGCAACAGCTTTATTGGTGTCAGACGCGCAGCAGCTTATTTTTATGCAAAAAATAAGGCGCCGGTGACGGCATCCCAGGTTTTTGATGACCCGGAGGCTTGTTTTGTAAATGCCGACGCCTCCCGGATTGACGCATCGGTTTATTTTCGTCACCGGTCTGGTGATCCCGGTTTGTCCCGACTTAATGAAATCGCATTTCCGATTTCAGCCGGCATCGCTTTTCCTTTAGGGCATCAACTAACCTTTTCCCATGTTTACAAACAACTTGACAGCAGCGATCCATCAGCCTTCCGGGCAGGCAGCTATTATTGGTATCAAAACGCCAGCCAATCTAAAGCGGCACTCAACAATCAGTCCGACTTCCATGAACTCTGGTTGAATTATAAAAAAGAAGGCACTTATCCCTTCAAAGTGGCCATCGGCACGTCACCCATTGGCGGAGATGTCGACACAACACTACTTTTCAATATCGATACTGACATCAACGGATTTGAAATCAATGTTCACCGAACCTCGGTTGACGAGTCCATCCTGTCCTATGCGGGACTGAACGATCCCTATGGGGATGATGCCTGGGGTCGGGTGACCAAAAGCGGAGGAAAATTAGGATATACAATTAGCCCCTGGAGAAGTTTGTGGATCAGTGGGCGTATCGGTTTTGATTTATACCGGGGTGAGAATGTAATAGATAACACGGCAGGGACGGTTGATTTGGCTTTTGGCCAGACGCGCGAACTCGGAAAAAAATGGGAATTCTCCTATGGTATTTATGGATCTTATCAACATTTTGAACGTAACTCCAATTTTTTTACATTTGGTCATGGGGGGTATTACAGCCCGGATCATATGATTTCAACGGGTCCGCTGATACGAATCAAATCCCGCCCCTGTCTTGATTATTATTTGGATTTTCAAGCTTCTGGAGGCTGGATGTGGGAACAAACAGCTAATGCCCCCTTTTACCCTGAACAAATCTTGATATCTGAACTCTCACCAGCCGGTCGAGCAGAATACAACGGTATATACCAAGGAAACGAGGATAGCAGTCCGACAGCACTTATACAGCTTGAAGCGTGGAAATTACTGGGCCCTAAATTTGCCATTGGGGGATATGCCAAGATGAACCTGACATCTGAATACAATGAATGGCAGATCGGATTAAATTTGAAATATTATTTTAAAAAGCAACAAAATTTTTATTGGTAAAGCATTTTCGCCCATAAAATTCTTCATTTTTTAAACAGGCGCTTAAGAATCAGGCTGGTGTTAATGCCGCCAAAGGCAAAATTCTGGACAGCGGCATACTGGATATTTGTTTCCATCAACTGTGGCGTATGGCGGATCATGGCGCAGCGGTCATCCACCTGATCCAGATTGAGCGTGGGGACAATAAATCCTTTTTCCATCATATAAAGAGTGAGAATGGTTTCGATAACACCGCATGCTGCGATGGTGTGTCCCATGTAACTTTTCAATCCGCTGACCCATGGTTTGTTTCCATACACATTGTTAATGGCCCGGGCCTCGATCACGTCCCCGATGCGGGTGGCCGTGGCATGTGCACTGATAAAATCAATCTGGTCCGCATTGATCTGGGCATTTTCTAAGCCCATCTCAAGCACCTGGGTGACTCCGGCAAGATCAGGCATGATGAGGTTGCCGCCGTTATTATTGGTTGAAAACCCGATCACCTCCCCAAGAATTACTGCGCCCCGTTTTCTGGCAGATTCAAATTCCTCCAGCATAACGGCGCCGGCGCCCTCGCCCACCACCAGCCCGTCCCGTTCGGCATCAAAGGGCCGGGGCGTTTTATGAGGGGTGTCATTATAATGGGTGGAACAGGCCAGCAGATTATCAAATACAGCCACCGTGGTGGTATCGTACTCTTCGGAACCGCCGCAGATCATTGCGTCCTGCACTCCGAATTTAATCATCTCATACCCGAACCCGATAGACTGGCTGCTGGTGGTGCAGGCTGACGGAGAACTAATGACCCGCCCTGTTATCCCAAACATCCGGGTAATGTTGACGGCGGTGGTATGGACCATTGATTTCAGATAATCTGCGGCCGAAAGGGAAAACATGTCAGTGGATTGCGCATTAAAGCAGGCCTGGTACACTTTTTTGAGAACAACGGTGGACCCGTGAGAAGACCCAAAGGAAACCCCGACTCTTCCCGAAGAAAGAAATGTCCTGTCAAGCCCTGACTGTTTGATGACATCATCCACAACCCTGCAGGCTGCAAGGGAGACCGGTCCCATAGTTTTGCGATATTTTCTTGGAAAGTCGTACGCCAGCTCCTCGTCCACCGTTCCAAACACGCTGGTATTCAGTTGCTCAACCAGAAGTTCATCATCCCTGATGCGGCCAACACCAGATGTGCCGCTCTCAAGGTGTTTAAGGATATCCGCCTTGCTGCAGCCAATGGGCGTTATGCCTGAACATCCGGTTATGACAACTCGTCTTTCCATAAATATTCAATCACCATTTCAAAATTTCAATGCGTCAGGATATAATCAGACAATCAGGGGACATTAAGCCCTTTCAGCCATGGCCTTTTCAATAAAATCAACGATCTCGTTGACGGTTCGTATGGTCATGGCGGCCTCTTCCTCATCTCGAGTCAGTTTGGTTTTCATCAATGTCTCAATTTCCCGGAGTAACTCTATGGCATCAATACTGTCAAAGCCGTGGACGGCATTAAGGTCATCGTCAAGTCCAACATCGGACATTTCAAAATTGGTTTCAATGAAATTAATAATGGTGGCCTGTATTTCTTCTCGATCCATTTTCTATCGTCCTTTGCTCTTCTGATGATTCTTCGAACGCTCCTGCCGAAGGTTGTTTTCATTCTAACAGTTCAGTTCCAAAGCCTATAGTCATTACCACGATTCATTGTGAATGAAAACATTATCCATGGTGCTCTCAAAGCAATCGCATGCTATAGCTCATAAACATGTCCCCAATGTAGGCGGGGCCACAACCGTCTTTTTTCCTTAAATTTATTCAATAAGTTTGCGCTATTTTCACACCCCAAAAAAAGAAAGGGGTTTCAATATGAGTCCTAAAACTCTTGAAACCCCCGTCCTTTCTATATGGTACCGAAGAAGGGACTTGAACCCCCACGCCTTGCGG
>NZ_DDYV01000158.1:0-2864 GCF_002348205.1 Desulfobacter sp. UBA2225
TTCAAAAACGGCCAACTCCCTTAGCGGTACTTATGAAGGGAAAAAACATGACAAAAAGATAGCGGATGAGGAAAATCCGATTTTTCCAAAAGGCAGCATACTTTTCAAAGACACAGGCTTTCAGGGATATGAACCTAAAAACACAACCTGTTATCAGCCGGCAAAGAAGCCCCGAGGCAAAAACCTGTCTTTGGAAGACAGATTTTTTAACAAGATGATTTCTGGAGTCCGCATTATTGTAGAACACGTCATTTCAGGTATAAAACGTATGCGCATCGTTAAAGATGTGTTCCGGAACACTAAAAACGGTTTCAGTGATCTTGTTATGGAAATCGCCTGCGGTCTGCATAATTTAAGAGAAACATTCAGAGCTCCTGATCGTACCCCAAAAGCCAGACAACCAGTATGGAACTGACCTCTTATTTCCGAAAATGTCTAATGTGTCAAATTCATCATCCTCAAATTCTGGATTACCGCAATAAATTACAATATCCGGATAAACATAGTTCTCCGCAATTTTAACCCGCATGTCATTGGAAAACAGGTTACAAGTGGATTTATCAGCTTTGAATTTGCCCCCTAACTCTACTGTAAGATTAACATTGATACGGTTATGATTTCTTCCGGCGCCAACCATGGCAAACGCTTCACCATCAAAAAATTCATATTTAATATCAAGGGCGCTTTTTTCAAGTGCAAGATATTCGCCTGGTGTCATCTTCTTTTTATCCTGCGGTTGTGCGGTCATGGCCCTTAATCCTTTCCTGTTAATATTAAGAAAACGCTATAAATCATATTTCGCAGTACCGCAAAACTCACTCATAAATATTTTTTTAAATTAATCAAAGACTTGGCATCTATTGTGTGCAAATTAACTTTTTCAAAAAACAATGTTTTTTGAGCCGCAAATTATATGCCCACTTTGACTATATATGGGTTAAAAAGTGAGTTTTGCGGTACTGCTAATTTGGGTTTTCTTACCTGTGGATTTGATATCAGTAGAATATCAAAATATCAAGCCTGAATCCGTCATGACCCCGTCACCAGAAAGGAGAGCATCGCAGGTACGTTTAATATGCAACTTTTAACACGGAGAAAGAATGGGGTAAGATGGCCCCGGAATTCAATGGTATTGTCAACCTGAAGCATCAAGTCGTGATCGAGATGCCCAATGGGCTTTATTAATCTGGCTTTATCCAATGTACGAATCTGATCGGCTTTCCCTTTAGCGTCTTTGACTGATCCGGTGCTGTTTTGGGATAAAAAAATTTCAAGATGTATTGGCAAACCATTGTCGTTTTGTCTGTCAATTTCGGAATTATACCCCCTGTTTCACACAATTGATTGCAGGAGCTGGCTTAAATATCAAAATGTCAAGCCTGACCCCATCAGACCCCATCATGACCTGACCCCATCATGACCCCTACTTACCCTTGACCGCCGTATGATTGAAGTGGCAAACAATATAGGCATAGAGACTATGGAGGTATAAAAATGAAAGTTTTTACATACTCAGAAGCTCGGCAAAAGCTTTCCACTGTTTTAGATCTGGCACGATCTGAAGAAGTCGTAATAAAACGTCGCGGGGGTGAAATGTTTACAGTGGTCTTTAAGCAGGTTAAACAATCCTCCCCATTTGATGTGCCTGGAATAAAAACTAGGGCCACTACAAATGACATCCTTGACGCAATTCAAGATTCGCGATCAATGAACACAGAACCAAACAATAAGCCAACAAAACGATAAACTCGGATCGAGGGAGACTTAGCTGCTTGGCGTTCGGCCCAGGCATGATATTTTTATATTCTAATGATATCAAACCCATATGGCAAAAAAACCAAGATTACATTACTGAAACGCATCTTCAATGGAGAAAGGACAATGGAACAGGCTCGGGAAAAAATATTTTCCAGTTTAAATATTTCAAAAAACCGGCTGCTGGACGAAATATCCTTATTGCTGGCTAAACAGCAGATCTCCGAGTTTAGAATGGAAATAGAGTATCTGGAAAAAAATATAAAAGTACTTTCAATGGACTCAATGATGACTTTCAAAAGCAAACAGCGTCATATGAGATGGAAAATGACTGGATGAAGTGGAAATTTGCGGTTGAAAGCCTTCAATACTGGAAAAATCTACTTCACGAAAAAATTTAACTTCCCGCCGAGAAGTCCCCTTCCGAATCTGTGATTCTGTGGGGGACTTCTCGGCATAGTTTGTTGTTGACTTCATACTCTGTTCTTTGTATTTTTCCTCATATGAAATATGAGATTGATATGGGTTGCCATTCGGTTTATTGTATTCAGTTCCATCTTGTGTTTTGTGTAAAATACAGACGTAAGGTTTTGACAGATTCAATATCAGAAAGGCTGAAGTCGCTTGTGGTCAATATTGCATCTAACTTTGGAATACGAATTATTGAGCAAGAAACAGATAAAGACCATATCCATATACTTTTTGCGTCAAAACCATCGGTTACCTTGTCTAAATTTATCAATAGCCTGAAATCTGTTACCTCCCGTATGATTAGAAAAGAATTTCCAGAGATCAGGAAAGAACTATGGGGTAAAGCCTTTTGGTCTCCATCATATTTCCTTGCTTCGGTTGGGCAGGTAACTTTGAGTGACGTAAAAATCAGATGATCCTGAATCCGGTTTCAAGGATTTCTCTTACAAAAGGGTCTTCTTGTGTAAAATCTTCCTCTCTGAACGGCATGGGTTCAATATCAGAATTTACCTGAAATTTATACTTTCTGATGCGATTCCTGTCGTTGAACCGGATACCTTCAAACTGGCTTGAAACAAGGGCTATGTCAATATCACTCAGGTCTGAAAAATTTGGCTCTCCGATATTTTCCGTGGTTG
>NZ_DDYV01000116.1:0-6233 GCF_002348205.1 Desulfobacter sp. UBA2225
GCTCATGGATACCCTCGGGTGGGCCTATTACCATAAAAAAATTTATTCCCAGGCGCAATGGATGCTGGAGCAGGCCGAAGAATTAACGCCTGGAAACGGAATGATCCAGTATCACCTGGGCATGGTGCTGTACCACCGGGGAAAGCTTTTTCAGGCCAAAACAAAACTGGAATCAGCTCTGGGATATATATCGCTTGATACGCGGCAAAGGGATAAAGCTGAAAGCCTGCTTGCAGTATTGAACGGAAAAGAGGGGTTAAAAGATGAAGGGGAAAATATGATATTTAATCCCGAGGCCACCCCTTCCCTGGATTTAGAATCTCAAATACCTTCGGAAACAGGCGAGAGTGAAGACATATTAAAACCGGACTGGAGTAATATGGATTCATCAGCGCATTAAATTTGGTTTACTCCGGATTCTTCAATGCCATACTATACTTTTGTTGAAGAGAAAGGTGTCATGCTGTCAGTCATAAAAAAAATTTTAACAGGCATCGTTCAGAATTGGCCCGACAATACGGATGCCATATCAGGTAGCGCCCCCCCCGGCCCCTGGTACGGCGTGGATCTGGACGGAACCCTGGCGGTCTGGGACGAGAATTCAACCCTTAGTCGCATCGGAGCCCCCATACCGTCCATGGTTGATATGGTCCTACGCATGGTGGCCAACGGCATCCGGGTTAAAATTTTTACGGCCCGGGCGTGTGACCCTGCCCAAATTCCAAAAATCCAGGCCTGGATGAATCAGCACGGTCTGCCGGGCCTGGAAATAACCAATGTGAAGGATTATTACATGGAGCGTCTGTATGATGACCGGGCCATACGTGTGGAACGCAATACCGGCAGAATCCTTTGATCCCTCACCGGCCGGATACAGCGGATGGAAACAGGGTGTCGGTTTTGCCGGTAATATAATAGGCTGCAAGCCCGGTCCATTCAGTTGCTGCCGTGACCAGCCTTCCCAGATTCCGGGAAAAATTAAGGCCTAATCCGAACTTCCTGTCAGGTCGGGTATAATGATCCACAGGATAGGGAATCACGGGCCACCCAAGCCGGTTAAACACCCCGACAGACCGGGGAACGTGTGCGGCTGTGGTCACAAGCACCCAGGTCTGCCCGGGTTCAGGCTGAACCATGTTTTTTGCAAACAACCCGTTTTCATAAGTATTTCGAGATTGATTCTCAAATATCATGCCTGAGATATCCAGGCCCATATCCATAAATACCTGTCGGGCCGTATTTGCATCTTTCCATTCCTGATGCATGGGGCTTGCTGACCCGCCGGTAAAAAGATGCACAGCATCCGGATATGCTCTGACAAGACGGGCAAACCCGATATACCGGTCAGCGGCATCGTTTATTTCAGGTTGATGCCACATATGGGTCAAAAAATTGTTTTCCGCTCCGCCAAGCATGATAACACCGTCCACTTTTTCCGGCAGGACCGGGTTTGTGGAAAATCTGTGCTCCAGGGGAGCCAAAAAAATAGTTCCTAAAGGGACAACAGTGATAACGAGCATCGACAGCACCACACACCCAAGTATCCATTTTGCCCTTTTCTCTGCCCCTGAAAACAAAAACAACATCCCCATTACGGCAAAAGCAACCAAAAGAAAATCCGGGCGGATGATCATCCAAGCCAGCTTGGACAACCAGAAGAACAATGACCCTGACATAATTAAACTCTCCGGAAAAATTGAACTCAGACCCGGCTCAGAGAGCCGGTTTTTTCTATGCCATACTATAGCAGTCCGGTTTTCTTTGGTATCCCAATATTTTAAAAATCTAAATTACATTTTGGTCATCCGGGCATTAAGCATTGATCCGGTTCACCGTTTAAGCTAACATACGCAGTCACAATAAATCTGCATTACTTTTTTGGACTGCCAATCTGGAATAATACAATGTCCTGAAAAGGAGAAGACATGGCTAAATCCAATGACCCCTTTGCCGAACTATCCATGCTTGATTTAAGGGGCAAACAATCGGTCAGGGCAACATTCAAACTCTCCCAGAAAGCCATTGATGCCATCGGCCTTGTGGCCGTTCACATGGGCATCAAGCAAAAATCCCTGTTTGATCACATTATTGAAGACCATGCGGCATTGGATCAGCTGGCCCGATCCATCCGGATACGCCAGTTCAAGCAGCTGGACAGAAAGCAGAAAACCTTTGTTCTCAGCCGTAAAACCATTGAGGCATTGACGGCCATCTCCGAAACCTATAATATGCCCCGGGATGCGCTTGTTGAGTATTCCATCAAAAAACTGGAATCCGTTATCCAGTCTGAAAAAATAAGGCACGAAGAACGAAAGAAACTGGCCGGAAATTTGGAGAGCCGTTTCAACGACTTTCTTTCACTTTACAGGGAATCGGCACTGACTTTAGGCAAAGACGACCCTTTTTGCCGGCATCTTGAAAAACTGATAGACCATATGAAACGAACAGCCCAGGACGTGGATGCGTTCCTTGAAAAAAGCAAAGTACTTGAAGATTTTTAGGAGAAGATATTGATTGATGTTCAGAATCTGACCAAGTATTACGGCGATTTCTGTGCGGTTGACGGCATCAGCCTCACCATTGAACCCGGCCGGATACTTGGCCTTCTCGGCCCCAACGGGGCCGGCAAGACGACCACTTTGAGGATGCTCACAGGGTTTTATACCCCTACATCTGGCACGATCAGGATCAATGATCTCAAAATGCCGGAAGATACCCTGAAAATAAAATCCATGATCGGATATCTGCCCGAATCCGCGCCGTTGTACCATAATATGCTGGTATATGATTACCTGGATTATGTGGCACGGCTTAAAGGGATGGATGATCCCGGGCGCAGGCTGTCCCGCTTCAGAGAATTGGGCAGGCTGTGCGGGCTGTCCGGTATCATGGCCAAGCCCATCGGCAATCTGTCCAAGGGCCTTCGCCAGCGGGTAGGGTTAGCCCATGCCATGATGTCCGACCCGGATATCCTGATCCTTGACGAACCCACCTCGGGCCTTGATCCCAACCAGATCGCAGAGATCCGTGATATCATCAAAAGCATCGGCAGGGAGAAGACCATTATCTTTTCCACCCATATCCTTTCCGAAGCCGAAGCCACCTGCGACAGGATCGCCATCATCAACAAGGGCAAAAAAGTGGCGGACGACAGCGCCGAACATTTAAAACAAAATGCCCGGCACCGCAGCGTGGTCCGCCTGACGTTGCAGAATGCGGAAATAACCGCGGCCCTTGCCCACCTTAAAGCCTTTGACTCAAGCATTGACATCACTGTGACAGATACACCTGCAAGTGAAGGTATAAGCTTTGAACTGTGCTGCAAAGAAGATAAGGATATCCGCCAGGACATTTACCTGTCCATTAAAAAAACAGACTGGATTATCACCGAACTTGCAAGACAATCTTTAGCCCTTGAGGAAATCTTCCACGAACTGACACGGGAGGGCGGCTTAGCATGAGACCGATCAAAACCATCGCCTTAAAAGAATTTAAAGACTATTTTATTTCGCCCATTGCGTATATTGTTATTTCCCTTTTTCTCATTGTTACGGGGTGGTTTTTCTTTTCCACCTTTTTTATTTACGGGCGGGCCGACCTAAGGGACTTTTTTGCTCTTCTGCCCATGACCTTCTCCTTTTTTATTCCCGCGGTCACCATGCGCATGTTTGCCGAGGAAAAAAACGTGGGATCTTATGAGAGTCTTTTGACCATGCCGGTCTCCTTTACCCATATCGCCCTGGGCAAATTTTTTGCGGCAACCGCCTTTGCTGCGGCCATGCTGCTGCCCACCCTCTCCTACCCGCTGTTCATTTCCTTCATCGGAGATATGGACTTTGGGCCTGTGGCCGGGGGGTATCTCGGGGCGATACTCCTTGGCGGGGCATACTGCAGCATCGGGCTGTTTGCCTCTGCGCTGACCCGCAACCAGATCATCGCTTTTATCATCGGGTGCGCCATGTGCTTTACCCTGACCATCATTGATCGGATGCTTTTTTTCATCCCCGAACGTCTTGTGCCGGTTATGGAATACCTCGGTGCCAATGCGCATTTCACAAACATTTCCAAGGGCATCATTGATTCAAGGGACCTTATTTACTTTACATCCGTGATCTTTATCTTCATTTTCTCAACCAATATCGCCATGAAAGAAAAAAATTAAGGAGTCACCATGGGTAAGCCTTTCCTTAAAGAATATTATCTGAAATTTATCCTGTACGCCGTTGTTATCGTTTTGTTGAATGTGGCGGGATTAAGCCTGTTTTTCAGATTTGATCTGACCGCCAACCGGATCTATTCCCTGTCCGATGCCAGCAAACAGGCCGTCTCCACCCTGTCCGAACCGTTGAACATCAAAGTATTTTTCTCAAAAAACATGCCTGCTCCCCACAATAATACTGAACGGTATTTAAAGGATCTGCTCACGGAATACGCAGCCCAGGCCGGACGATATTTCAACTTTGCCTTTTATAATGTATCCCAGGAAACCGACATGGGGGACCAGGCAAACCAGAACCGTGAAATGGCACGGGATTATGGGATATCTCCGGTCCAGATCAGGGTGATGGAGAACGATGAGCTGAAATTTAAAAATGCGTACATGGGCCTGGTTATCCTCCATGGAGATCTCATCGAAAAGATCCCGGCCATCACCACCACGGACGGACTTGAATATCAACTGACCTGCGCCATCCGAAAACTGAACAATAAGGTCTCGGCACTTTTGCGCCAGACGGATAAAATTAATATTACGATGTATATCTCCCCGGGACTTAATGCCATAGGGCCTTTAATCGGGTTGGACGGGCTCCCGCACCTTGGCGATGAAGTGGCCGCGGCTGTGGGCAACCTGAACAGTAAAAACTTAAATATTTTCCAGTTTGAGCGCAAGGATATCTCAGATCCGGATGAACTTGAAAAGGTCTCAAAAAAACATGATCTCATGGCCCTGCGCTGGCCTGACCTGCCCGAAAAAAACATCCGGGCAGGCGCCGGCACAGCCGGCCTTGTGGTGGAATATAAAGGCAAGGCCTGGACGTTACCCCTGATCTCGGCAGTGGAGATTCCGATCATCGGCACCACCTATCAAATGGCGGACCCCCGGGGACTTGAAGAAGAGATTGCGGCGGTCATGGAAAAACTGATCGGCATCAACAAGGATATCGGGTATCTGTCCGATCATGGCTGCCCCACCCTTGGACCGGATCGCATGGCCATGATGCAGGGCCGGCCCGGAAACGGTCTTTCCGTTTTTGATCAGCTTGTGGGCTCAAGATACAATATCAGACAGATTCCCCTTAAAGATGAAGGTATCCCCGAAGGCCTCAACTGCCTGGTGATTGCCAAACCGACCAAACACTTTTCCGATTATGAACTGTTCCGGATTGACCAGGCCCTGATGAAAGGCACAAATATCGCTGTTTTTGCCGATGCCTTTGAAGAGCAGCAGGGCCAGGGCGGCATGATGGGCATGCCCTCCTTTGCCCCCATTGATACCGGCCTTGAAAAACTTCTGGCCCACTATGGCATTCAGATCCAGAAAGCCTATGTGCTGGACAAAAATTCATATAAACAGCAATTGCCCCAGTCCCAGGGCGGCGGAGAGCAGGCCATCTATTTTGCGCCGGTGATCAAGGATGACGCCATCAACAAGGATCCTGTATTCATGAAAAATATCAAAGGCCTTGTAGCCATGCAAATATCCCCGGTCAAGTATCTCAGGGGCGCCCAGGACGAGACAAAGGTCAATGCTGTCCGTCTTCTATCCTCATCTGACCAGGCATGGCTCATGGAAGACAACATCAACCTGAATCCCATGTTCTTAAGCCCTCCCCCCTCAGATAGCGATCTTTCCACCTATGACCTGGCATATCTTCTGGAAGGGCAATTTACATCTTACTTTAAAGGCAAACCCGTCCCCGAAAAGGAGGCCGGAGAAACCGACATAAAAGACGAAAAAAAGGAGGAAGGCCCCCAACCGCCTGAGATGTCGTCCAAAAACATTGAAGGGCTTGAAGCCGGCAACCGCGTAATCGAGACATCAGCACCTGCAAAAATATTTGTACTCGGATGTGTCCAGATGCTGCACGACAACATGCTGGACGAAGAGGGCCGCACCACCAATGCCACCTTCCTGCTCAACGTTATAGACCACCTCAACGGAGATGACGGCACAGCCCTTTTGAGAAGCAAGCAGCAAACCTTGAACCCCATTTCCGACACCGATCCTTTAA
>NZ_DDYV01000318.1:0-7859 GCF_002348205.1 Desulfobacter sp. UBA2225
GACCCTGGATGCTTTGTCCTGTGATACGGTGCTCAACGGCGGGGCGCCCATTGATAACGGAGAAGGCACTATTGCCATCCGCCTGGATACTCCCCTGGATCCCATAATTAAAAATAATTTTAATGAAATCACCCCGGATGTCAGAATTATAAATATTGCCTATTCCATTGCCAAAGAAAATGGTTTTAAAAATGTTGTTTTTGTAACCAAGGACGTGAACTTGCGCCTGAAAGCCCGGTCCATTGGTTTAAAAACTGAAAATTACAACTCCCAGTTTGTTGAAAACATCTCCGAGATGTACACCGGTATGAAGGTGGTGAATAACATCAGCTCCCAGGTACTGAGCGACCTGTATCAGAAGCCCTATGAAACCCAAACCGCAAGCCTGGGCCAGGATGTTGCTTTTTTTGCCAATGAACATGTGATACTGAAAAACGGATCCAAATCAGCCCTGGCCTATTTTGACGGCGCAAGTCAGACCGTCAAATTGATTCAACCCAGAACATGCTACGGCATCAAACCGCGGAATTCGGAGCAGACATTTGCCCTGAATGCCATGCTTAATCCGGATATATCCCTTGTTACCATTTCCGGCAAAGCCGGTACCGGAAAAACCCTGCTGGCCCTGGCCGCCGCCCTGGCTAAAAAGCAGTTTTACCGCCAGATTTTCATTGCCCGGCCTGTGGTTCCGCTGAGCAACAAAGATTTAGGGTTTCTTCCCGGCGATGTGGCTTCCAAGCTGGACCCCTATATGCAACCCCTGTATGACAACCTCTCTGTTATACAGAATCAATGTAATGAAAATGGTTCCAACGGAAAAAATATCAAGGAGTTAATAGAAGAGGAAAAGATCGTTATCACACCGATTTCATATATCCGGGGCCGATCTATTGTACGGGTGTTTTTTATCGTGGATGAGGCCCAGAACTTGACGCCCCATGAGGTAAAAACCATCATCACCCGGGCAGGGGAGGGTACAAAAATTGTTTTTACAGGGGATATATTCCAGATAGACCACCCCTATCTGGATACCCAAACCAATGGCCTTGCCTATATCATAGAAAAGATGAAAGGGCAGAATATTTATGCCCACATCAATCTTGAGAAAGGTGAGCGTTCTGAATTGGCCGAGTTAGCTTCAAAAATATTATAGACCAAGTTCGAACAACAAAATTCCGGTATGCTTTCGCATACCGGAATTTACTGATAATATTTTTAATTCTATAAAATATAAAAGGGTAATATTTTATCAGCCCTAATAGCGAAATTTTTATTTAGTTCTGAGTAGGAAGCCGTGTTTGTACAAAAAGTTGCCCAGATGTAAGGCGCATAAAAATTTGTAACCGGAGCAACCTGGAAGGTTGTGAGGATTGCAAATTTTTATGCAACACCGCAGATGGGTGACTTTTTGTTCAAACACTAAGAGGCTTTGGTAACTTTTCCTGCCTTGATGCAGGAGGTGCATACATCAATTTTTCTGACGCAACCCGGCTTAATCACCGCACGAACTCTCTGGAGATTGGGATTGAAGCGCCTTTTATTGAGATTATGGGCATGGCTGACATTGTTGCCGACCATTGGTCTTTTTCCACAGATGGCACATTCTTTTGACATATTTATACTCCTAATAAAATCGCTCTATCAAAATTAAAACCCAAAATGAATACAACAGATTAAAATAAAAGTAAAGGCTTTTTATTTTTCGTCGTTGTCGGATTCGACTGCTTTAATGTGTTCAGACACCCCGGGAATTTTTTCAAGGGCGATCCGGCTTTGATCTGTCCCTGCATAGTTTTCTACAATATACTGGTAACGTTTAAGCGCAGCCTCGTATTTTTCTGTTTTATTATAAAAATTAGCGACGTAGAGCTCATGACCGGCCATATTATCGATGCAGGCGTCAATATGCGCCAGAGCCTCCTGGCTGTGCTCATCTTCCGGGAATAACCGGATCAGCCTTTCAAACTCAGCCATGGCCTTTTTTGCAGGCGTTTCATCCCTGTCGATGGTATCTATCTGATTAAACCAGCACATGGCGATTTGATTGATGATATAGGGCACGGCCTCATTTTTGGGATGCATTTTCTCAAAGTTTTCATAGGCAGCAATAGCCTCGGGATATTCTTCAAGATGAAAATGGGCATCGGCAATCTTCAATTCCGCCAGAATGGCAAACTTACTAAACGGATACCAGTCTTTCAGATCGGTATACGCCTTGATCGCATCTTCGTAATCCGCATTCATAAATGAAGCGGCGCCTTCTGCTGCCAACTGCTGGGCGTTTTTGTTCATCTGATGTTTTTCTTCTAAGATGGAACACCCTGACAGTAGAAAAAAGACCAGGCCTGCAATGAAAAATTTTTTCATTTTTATAAGTTCTCTACATAATGCTCTGCACTGACCGCAGCTATAGCGCCATCTCCCACAGCCGTTGCAATCTGGCGCAAAGGCGTATCCCTGACATCGCCGATGGCGAACACACCGGGTACGTTGGTCTGCATTTTTGTGTCCACAACAATAAACCCGCTTTCATCGGTCTTCACATCACCTTTTATAAATTCGGTGTTGGGCAGAATACCGATCCAGATAAAGCAGCCGTTCGCTTCAATTTGGGACTCATTGCCGGTTTTTAAATTTTTGACATGAACTTTTTCAACGCCGAAAAATCCATCCATACCCGTCACTACACTATCCCAGAGGAATTCAATTTTGTCGTTGGCAAAAGCTCTTTCCTGAAGAATCTTGGTGGCCCGAAGTTCATCCCTGCGATGAACCACATACACTTTTTTAGCAAATTTGGTAAGGAAAATGGATTCCTGAATCGCTGTATCCCCGCCGCCTACGGCAACCAGCACCTTGTCCCGGAAAAAAGGCCCGTCACAGGTGGCGCAAAAGGAGACTCCTTTACCCATGAACTTCTCCTCGCCGATTCCGGGTTTTTTGGGCGATGCGCCCGAGGCTATGATCAGGGATTTGGTTTTGATGCGTTTTTCCTTGAAAATAACTTCCCTGATCGTTCCGGAAAGATCAAGCCCATGAACCTCTGCGGTTTCAATGTTTAAACCCATGCTCAACGCCTGCTCTTTTATTTTTTCTGCCAGGTCATATCCGGAAATACCTTCGGGGAATCCGGGATAATTTTCAATCCAGTCCGTTACAAGGATCTGCCCCCCGGGCACCGCCTTTTCAATCAGTAAAACATTCATCCGAGCCCGGGCCGCATACAGTCCTGCGGTCAGACCGGCCGGCCCGGCACCGATGATCACCAGATCATATTCACTCATTGAAAATCTCCTTAAAGAACCCGTTTGATGGCCTCTTCAAGTTTTTCCTTTGCGACCATGCCGGTAATCTTATTGACGACCGCTCCATCCTTAAAAAAGATAAGGGTTGGTATGGCCTGTACATTATGTTTGCTGGGGCTTATGGGGTTGTCGTCAACGTTGACCTTGGCAATGGTTATCTGATCACCAAATTCATTGGCTAATGCTTCAAGGGTAGGGCCAATGGCTTTGCACGGACCGCACCAGGGTGCCCAGAAATCGACCATAATCGGCTTGTCAGAAGTTTTTAACAATTCGTCGAAATCTTCATCATTGAGATGAATAATATTTTCCGCCATAGCTATTTCCTATTTTTAGGTTAAAATTGTCGTAACTATAAGTTCATAATCGGGTTTTGTCAATTTGGGACGTCAAAAATCAGCATTGCTGTTTATAAGAAAATAGAGACAAGAAATTAGAAACAAGAGGGCGAAGCGCCTGCGGCGCCCATTTTAACTTCGAAATTATAGGTCTCTTTAGTTTCATAGTTTGTTGTGGGTTCTCGGCCCATGGAGGTTATAATAGGGGATGCGCCTTGTCCAGCACAAGAACAAAGCGCATTCCTAATTTAGTGCCTTACTCCTCAGTTTCTGCCACAAAAAACAAGAAAATGTACAATCCCTTTCTTCTTGTTTCTATTTTCCAGTCTCTATTTTCTGCGGCTCAGCCGCCTTAGAAATTTTCGATTACCAGTTTTCACCCAGGAGCTCAAAATGAGCCTGGGGGTGGTCACAGGCCGGGCACATTTCAACGGCTTCAGTCCCTTCATGCAGATAACCGCAGTTTCGACACCGCCAAGTGATCGGGGCATCTTTTTTGAAAACCGTGCCTGCCTCAATATTGGCTGCCAGGTCGTTGTATCTTTTTTCATGCTGTTTTTCAGCAACAGACACCATGTCAAAAACCTTGGCAATGTGATCAAAACCCTCTTCCCTGGCAATGGCGGCAAACTCTGGATACATATGGGACCACTCTTCATTTTCTCCGGCCGCAGCCGCTTTCAGATTCTCCAGTGTCCTGCCAATGACACCGGCAGGAAAGGTCCCGGTAATCTCGACCTCCCCACCTTCAAGAAATTTAAAAAAGCGCTTTGCATGCTCTTTTTCCTGATCGGCAGTTTCGGCAAAAATTGCAGAAATCTGGACATATCCGTCCTTTTTAGCCTGGCTGGCAAAATAGGTGTAGCGCATTCTTGCCTGGGATTCACCGGCAAAGGCGGTGAGCAGGTTCTTTTCTGTTCTGGTTCCTTTAAGACTTGCCATAATTTCAATCTCCTTCATTCCTTGTTTATATGCGGTGAGTTACCGCAACCAAAGTTACTCTTTTTTAACGAATATCAGGCAAAATAGCCACGAATAAAAACGTTTAGGTCATCATAGCTGATCTTTTCCACCCTGGCCTGTCCGATCTGTCCAAGAAAAACAAAAAAGAGATTATGGCCTTGTTTTTTCTTATCCCTGGATGCCGCCTCAATGATTTGTTCCGGGGGAAAATCAAAGGTAACAGGCAGCCCAAGTCCTAAGAGCAGATCCTTGATTCGGTCCACATTCCCTTGATTGATGTACCCTCTTTGTTGGGAAAATTGTGCTGCCGCGACCATTCCTGCGGCAACCGCACGGCCATGGCCGCAGGGATTCAATTTTTCAAACGCATGCCCGATGGTGTGACCGAAGTTAAGCTTGCGGCGTTCTCCGGCCTCCCGTTCATCTGCCTGGACCACACGGGATTTAATGGCCACTGAGTCCGCAACCATCCTAAAAATCGCTTCTCTATCCCGGTTCAGGGCTTTATCCCGGTTGTTTTCGACAAATTCCAGAAGGTGGCGATCCTTGATCAGTCCATGTTTGACAATCTCGGCCAGGCCGTTGGAGATTTCTCCGTCCGGCAAAGTGGAGAGCATGTCGATGTCACACAGCACAAATTGGGGTTGGCTGAAGACCCCCACCATATTCTTAAAGGCATCCAGATTGACGCCGTTTTTGCCTCCGACGCTGGCATCCACCTGGGAAAGAAGAGAGGTTGAAACAAAGCCGAAACGGATGCCTCTTAGAAATACAGACGCCACAAAACCGGCAATGTCACAGACAATGCCCCCGCCGATAGCCAGCAAAAAACTTGACCTGTCGCATCCGGCCTTAATCATTTCCCGCAGAATATATTCTACCGTAGCAAGGGTTTTTATCTTTTCCCCGGTTCCGATGGTGATCACATGACCGGCAGGAAATGATGCTCCGTAATGCTTGAGGATGTTTTCATCGGTAACAATAACTACAGGACCCTGATCCGGCAGGTAATCTCCTACACGGGACAAGGATTCTCCCACATGGATGGCAGATGTTCCCTGCCGGCCTTCAACTGTAAAGGTTTGAATCATATTTTTTGCCTTGGGAAATGCTCTGGTTGGTATTCATTTTCTTCAGTTAATATTATTTTTACTTCCGTACGTTTTAACAAGATTCACGGGCATGGGCAAACTAAAAAAAACTGCAGGCCCAACCGCAGCTTTTTAGTGCAAAGATAATTTAATTAATATTTGATTTTAATCAATCTTCAATATAAACTTTAATAAAATATTTTGGAGCCATATGCAGTTAAAAGTTCTTATAGCTGACGACCATGCCATTATTCGGGAGGGGTTAAGAAGCCTTCTGGAAAACAAGGGTATACAGGTCCTGGATATTGCAAAGAACGGCAGAGAAGCGGTTGAAAAGGCAATCATCCTTAAGCCTGATATTGTAATGATGGACATCTCCATGCCTGACCTTAATGGTGTGGAAGCTACAGCCAAGATCAGGAAAGCGGTTCCCCATACCAGGGTGATCGCGCTGTCTATGCATTCAAGTAAAACGATCGTTGATAAAATGTTTGATTCGGGCGCTTCCGGCTATATTCTTAAGGAGTCTGCCTTTGATGAAATCTATGATGCCATCCAGGAAGTTCTCCGTACAAATTTTTACCTGACACCCGCCATTGCCAGAATGTGTAGCAACGACCTGGGTAAGGATCTCAGCGCATGGGAGGCACAACCCCAATTCAATAAAATTTCCCGGAAGGAACGGGAGGTCCTTCAATTGATTGCTGAAGGTAAAAAAACCAGAGATATTGCCGAGACACTGGGTGTAAGTATTAAGACCGTGGAGACCCACCGAAGAAATATTATGAAAAAACTCAATATTTTCTCAGTGGCCGGATTAACCAAGTATGCCATCCTTGAAGGCATCATCGACCTTGAATAGACACCGGCAAGGACGATACACCAGGATACGGACTGAATGGAACATATTACGACTGCAACCCAGTTTGAAAAAACAGATGCTGTGGAGGCGCTTGCCAACGGCATTGCCCATGACGTAAACAATCTGTTGACCGCCATCAAGGGGCATGCCTCTCTGATGCTGAATAATGTGAATCCCACAGACCCGCTCTACGGCCATATTATTGAAATTTTGTCCAGCGTTGACAAGGGTTCTGATCTTGCAACCCAACTGCTTGGCTTTGCCATGGCCGATGAGGTCTATTTAACACGCATGGATGTCAACAGGCTGGTTCGGTCTGTGGTGGAAACCCTTAATATGAAGGGACTCCGGATCATCCTGGATGTAAGTCTGCATGCCAAGCCTTTAATTATCAAAGGCGATCCTGAAAAAATTAAACAGGTGGTCACCGCCATAGTCAATAATGCATTGCAGGCCATGCCCGAAGGGGGCAAACTTTCCGTACGCACGGAAGCTGCCGCAATTCTTAATGGTACGGCAGACGCCTTTGGATTGGAATCCGGTTTTTTTTGTAAAATTACCATATCCGATACCGGTATCGGCATGGACAGCGCCACCCTGGAGAAAATATTCAAAGCCTTTTATTCCCACAAACATAACCAGTTCCCGGAAAAAAAGGGGCTGGGTCTTACTTTTGCCAAGAAAATTGTAAGACATCACAAGGGCGTCATTGATGTATGGAGCTCTTTAAATGTCGGTTCTTCTTTTTCCGTTATTCTGCCCCTGGCAGAGGACAACCACCACATAGATGACCTGCCGTCTGCCCAGGAAGAACTGAAGCTTGGCCATGAGTGCGTGCTTCTGGTAGATGATGAACAGCGCATTCTCAACGTTGGACGTACAATATGCAAGGCCTTGGGCTATACGGTTTTCACAGCGGCTTCCGGCAAGGAGGCCTTGAAAATCTACGCAGAGAAAAAGAACGACATAAATATTGTGATTCTGGATATGATCATGCCGGGCATGGATGGCGGGGAAACCTTCGATCGATTGAAAGACCACGATCCACACGTCAAGGTGCTGCTTTCCAGCGGATACAGCATCAATGGCGAGGCGACCCAGATCCTGCAGCGCGGCTGCAACGGTTTCATTCAGAAACCATTCAATCTTCTGGAATTGTCCCAGAAGATCAGGGAGATCATCGATGCATCCGATTAGTCAGCCCGAGTTGGATCGGTGTCCCATAAAGTAAAAGCCCTTGGGGAATCCAAGGGCTTTTGGGTTCTGTTGGTGGCGATGCAGGGACTTGAACCCCGGACAC
>NZ_DDYV01000283.1:0-8076 GCF_002348205.1 Desulfobacter sp. UBA2225
CCGGCCTTGATGTAGATGGTTTCTCGGTAGGGCTCTACCTGTTCATAAAAAGGGAGATCTTCCAGCCACTGGGAAATGGCTACGGGTGAAGACAATTGTTTCTGAACCCAGGGTGTTGCTGTCTGACCCACCTTGATGGCCTGGCTGGTTACAATGCCTAAAAGACCGCTTAAAGGAAGAATAACGATCAGGATGATAATCATGATGGTAATCCCGGATGCTGCAGCCTGTCTTCCTTTCAGCCATTTGTTAAGCCGCTCATAGAACGGATAGGCCAGGGCTGAGAAAATTCCGGCCAGCAGAATAGCCATGAGAAAAGATTTAATCATTACAAGAAAAACAGCTGAAATAAACAACACCAGTAATAATAAAAACGAGGGGTGAATCAGGTCTCGATTCATGGGGGTTAACCTCCGGTAAAAAATTTTTTTTTACCGTAACAGGACAGGACAAATTGATCAACATTTGATCATCGGCAGATCATAAAAAATGTTGAAAAGGAAAAAATGGATCTGTATTGCTGTCATATTTATGTGCGGGAAACTATTTTTTTTCCCCGGGCGCGGCCATTGGGGATGAAAACGAAGATGAAAACAAAACTGAAGTCTCCTCATCTGCGGGCAAAGACGATAAAGAGGTTCAAAAACCGGCACAGGATCTGGGCGAAATGACCGTCACCGGTAAAATTATGGACGAAGCGACTGCCAATAGGCCTGCAGTGGTGAAAAGTATTACGGCTGAAGGTATCGAACGGATCAACGCCATGGAAACATCTGATGTGCCAAATACGACGACGGCGAACCCATGAGTTATGCAGACGTATTACGGGGATGAGCATCATATTCGGTTTGTTCGGCATCGCATACGCCTGGAAGGCCCGCTCGGGTTGATTTGGATATGGGGCGGTCGAATAAACGATGTGCATGGATATCTCAATTTGATCCCAATATATTACATTCGGGTCTGCGGACGCGCCCGAATGCACAATATCTGCTTGGGCTATCAATATGGCGAAACCAAGAAATTCTTGATTTGCCGGGTAATTAATGGTAACCGAAACGTATTTATACGAAAGAACCAAACCATGACCGGACACGCCCTTTCAGCGGATGACAGATGTGCTGTATTTGAGGACCTTGGTATCCGGGATTATCTTCAGGTCCTTGATCTTCAGACCACTGTGCGGGAAAAGATGATCCAGGATCCGCGCCTTGGCGACCGGGTTTTTTTTGTCCAGCACCCTGCGGTTTACACATTAGGTAAAAGAGGGGGACGGGAAAACCTTGTGGTGTCGGAACAGTTTCTGGCTGAAAAAGGGATTGAGATTGTCCAGACCGCAAGGGGGGGGAACATTACCTTTCACGGGCCGGGCCAGGCTGTACTCTATCCCATCATGAACCTGGAGCGATCCAGGATCGGGGTGGCCGACTTTGTCCATGGTCTTGAGGAAATTATGATGAGAACGGCCCGGCAGCTTGGGGTAGAGGCTCGAAGGGATCCGCAAAACCACGGACTCTGGGTGGGGAAGAAGAAAATCGGCAGTGTGGGCCTCTCGATTAAAAAAGGGATCTGCATCCATGGCCTGGCACTGAATGTCTGTCCGGACCTGACCCCTTTTACCTGGATCAATCCCTGCGGTCTCCAAAATTTATCCATGACTTCCCTTGCACAGGAACATCAAAATATCTTCTTTGATCCAAAAACGTCCATGGAACGGGTCAAAAATCTTTTTTTTTATTTTTTTTGCAAAATTTTTAATTTTAACATAAAGGGACAAAACCCATGAACAACCCCAACGGCCATACAGAAACGCCTCCTTCCGGTTCTAACACCATCCGGAAAGGCAAACCCAGGTGGCTGAAAAAAAGCATGCCCAAAGGCGGGGATTACCAGCGGGTTACCCGGCTTTTATCCGAAGCAGGCCTTCATACCGTCTGCCAGGAAGCGGCTTGTCCCAACATGTTTGAATGTTTTTCAAAAAACACTGCCACGTTCATGATCCTGGGATCCAACTGCACCCGGAACTGCCGCTTCTGCAATGTAACCTCAAATGCGCCGACTCCGGTTGACCCGGATGAACCCCAAAGGGTGGCCGAGACCGTACTCAAATTGAAACTGACCTATGTGGTTGTCACGTCGGTTACAAGAGACGATCTTCCCGACGGCGGGGCATCCCACTTTGCACGTACGATTCAGGCCATTAAAAAGGCCGGTCCCCGCATCCGGGTAGAAGTCCTGATCCCGGATTTCCAGGGCGATCTCAAGGCCCTTGAAACCGTAGCCAAAGCAAAACCTGAGGTGATCAACCACAACATTGAGACGGTTAAGGACCTTTACGCCAGGGTCCGTCCCCAGGCCCAGTACCAGAGAGCCCTTGACCTGATTCAAAATGTCACAAAACGATTTCCCGGGCTGCAGACCAAGTCCGGCATCATGGTGGGCCTGGGCGAAACCATAGAGGAACTTGAAGCCACCTTCCAGGACCTGTACGATCATGGCTGCAATATCCTCACCGTGGGCCAGTATCTTCAACCCACAAGAACCCACCTTTCCGTGGAAAAATTCTACAGCCCCCAAGAATTTGAACAACTTGACCGGATGGCCCGGGAGATCGGATTTAAACAGGTGGCTTCCGGCCCCTTTGTCAGAAGTTCCTACAAGGCCAGAGAGTTATTCGAAACACCCGAGACAAATATATGTCGTGATAAATTATGAATTTGGCAATTGATAATTTTGATTATCATTTATTTGAATCCCACTGGGAAAAATTATCACGGCAGGAAAAGGTCTTGATCGTCAAAAATGCCGGCAAATTAGATCCGGAAATTGGCATCTTGCCGGTGCTTACCGGTTTGACTTCGTATTATGCATCCGTGAGAAGCCATGCTCAAAAAAGTCTTGAAGCCATTCAAATAAATATCGGCGAACTTTTAGCAGATGCTTTGGATAAAAACCAATATGCAACGGGCATGAAAAAAAGCTTGTCCCTGTGTGCCAGGATATATACCGCGATTCAACCCGATATGGCATTTGATCAACTGAGTTTCTTTATAAAAACATTGCTGGGGATTAAAGGTAAAGGGGCCTACTTTGCATTCAAGGCCATTCGTCAGGGGCTTGTCAGCATTGATGACATGGAAAAACTGATTTTCACGGTCCCTGAACCCGAACGTCTGGCTTTTGTGGATGAATATATTCAATCTTCGCCAGGCATCAGGTTGAAATTCGGATTTATGTTTAAGCGGATATTGAAATCGATTCAACAACGCGACTGTGTTGTTAAATTCTTTGCCGGTCTGTTTGACCGGCAAAGGGATGTAGACCCATTTTTAAATAATATTAATTCTGAATTAAGAGATCCTGAACAGATCCTTTCCAATGAGATACGCTCCCAATTTCCAGAAACAAGAGTAATCGGGCTGAAGGCGCTTGCCATGATGGTCACAAAAATTTCTCCTGATTTGTTGATCGATATTCTGGATAGAGAGCAAAGTGAAGAAAATCGGATTGCCGTTTACAATATTGTTGAAGAATCTTCGGTGGGGACCTATAAAGAGCTTGCCGATCCGATCCTGCGTCTTTTTTATCAACGGAGTAAAAGAGAAGCGCTTCATGCCTTTAAAGCCCTTGTTGTATCGGGAAAGTTTGCACCGCATACGTTATTGAAAATGATACGCAATAAGTATCCGTCCCTGATACCATTGATCCATAGTGAAATATCCGACTTGTCCAAATTTTCTTTCTTTATTATTCAGGACATTGCGCTGAATCAAAATCAATATCTAAATTTAAATTTCGGAGCAAATCTGGCTTGTATTTTTGGAATGATCAAAAAACGGCCGGAACGGATCGTTAAAATATTTGTCAAATATGCAACCGACGATAAAGCTGTCGACAGAACGGCAATAAAATCGTTTATCGAAAAAACAAAACAGATTCTGGCACAGGAAAAGAAAAGTATTGAAACGGAGTTTGATCCTGTAATCCAATTGGTGCATAAAAAGACCACCGAGATGTCGCGTGCATCGTTAACTTTAATGCAAAACAGGATAGAGAAACTCAAACATAACGAAAACTCAACAACCGTATATCTTGAAGATCAGGTCTTCACCAATGTGAATTTCACCTCTTGTGACTTCTCGATGACTTCTCTCTTTTTTAATAAATCCATCATTGATAACAGTGACTTTTCCAAGACCTCTTTTTCCAAGACGTTTTTCAAGAAGACGGTTTTGCATAATGTTGATATGCGTCAGGCACGATTTAAAGAGGTCAATTTTGACCATGCTGTTTTCATTAACGTGAATGCAGCATCCGCCGTTTTTACAAACTGCAGTTTTCAACATACTGCCATGTATAATTGCGACTTCAGTCATGCCTGTCTGAAAGATGCGCCCTTTATAGAAGCCACGATTTCAAAAGTATCATTTAACCTGGCTGACCTTTCCGGATCGTGCTTTTCCTATTCCACCATTTCCGCTGTCTCATTTATGAATGCCGTCATTGATCAGGTCTATTTTTCAGGCACCAATGCCCGGTTCTGTCAATTTCCGCCAAAAGGATCCGTTCACTATAGAGCGGACGCCTTGAATTTCAACGCCAGGAAATATCAACTTTCTGTTGAGAATCTGCCGCCCATGAAAAAATCAATTGTGGCGGAAATGAATATGCAGATTTTCTGTGAGTTTATTCATTATGGCGAGAAAAAATTTTTAAAACAAAATCAGCTTTCCATACTCACAGCCTTTGATCTTTTTAATAAAGATCAGACGGATTTGTTTCAACTGATCCCATTGCTGCTTCATGAAAACATTGTTCTGCCCGGAATGACGACCATAGACCCCCAGACACCTTGTGGGATCTGGAATTATATGACAAACCCTGAAATCCTTGAAATCTTAAGCAAATACATTGACCGCAAAAAAAAAATAACGGTCGGAGTATGCCGGGAGTATGCGATAGAAAGCCTTTTTACAATCGGAAGTGTCGGGTCCATTGGACAGGAATCAGGCTCTGACATTGATTACTGGGTCTGTATTAATCAAGCCAACTTGAGTATCCTGGATATCGCCTTATTGAAAAAGAAACTGGAAATTCTGGAGCAACTGGCCATGGATCAGTTTCATACCCAAGTTACATTTTTCATCGTTGATGTACAAAGGGCAAAGAACAATGATTTTGGCGGGACAACCCATGAAAGCTCCGGTACGGCGCAATCAAATCTTTTAAAAGAAGAATTTTACAGAACAATGCTGCATGTTGCAGGAAAAATAGCGCTGTGGGCGGTTGTGCCCAGCGCCATATGTATGAATTGCTACAGCGGGATCAGCAACAGCGTGATCATTTGTTCCAATACCTCCAAATATATCGATTTGGGAGATGTCAATGCCATCTCGCCCGGTGAATATTTGGGCGCATCTTTATGGCAGATGTTTAAAAGCTTGAAAAGCCCCTATAAATCGGTCATCAAAATGGCGCTTCTCGAAAAATATATTTATGAGTATAAGGGGAAAAAACTGCTGTGCAATGAGTATAAAGATGAATGGATGAATTCGGGAGCCCAACTAAAACTTGCCCAGAATGATGCATATTTTATCCTGTTAGAACATCTGCGTGACTATTTTCAAACGGTTGGCGATCCACATTCGGTTGCGCTGTTGCTGCACTGCTTTTTTCTAAAGCTGGGCATTTCAGAACAAGCCCAAATTGATGATACCATCTTTGGCCTCAGGAAAATACTTCTTGAACACTGCATCCATCAATGGGGTGTGACCAAATATGACATTTTCAAATTGGGTTGCTTCAAAGATTGGAAATACGGCGAAGTCGCAAGTCTTTCAAAGAGCATCAACGCCTATATGATCAAAACATATAAAAAAATAATGGATACTCTTTCCGGTCAAGCCCTCAGCCCCTCAAGGCTTAGCCCTGAGGACCGAACCGTGCTGGGGCGAAAGGTGTTTATTGAATTTGTAAGACAACCCGGTAGAATCGAGAAGATGCTTTTCTTACCTCAAAATGACCGTTACTATCAACACTTGTACCTGCAGCATATAAAAGATGGGAAGAATACGGGCGTGTGGCAGTTGCTAAACAAGGAGAAAAATGGGCACCAATATCTGGAAGATATTTTAATTAAAGCAAAGACGATTGAGGCGATAGGTGCATGGTTGATTTACAACCGGCTTTACTGTGAGAATGGAACCATCAATTTAATTCCCAATCCAACCGGTGTAACCTTTAATGCAATCCGGAATCTTTATAAGGCCATGCATAATTTTTTCAGTCCGCTATTTAAAAATCCTGTCAGCTTTGATCAACTGTTAATGGCTAGCAAAGTGATTGGACTATTTGTCTCGACCAATTTTTATGCGCCGTCGAAACAAGAAAAAACAACTGATTATACAATTATTTATCTGAACTCATGGGGAGAAATGTTTCATGAGGGCGGGTGTTCGACCCAGGGTTTTTCCACCATTGAAGAAATAGAGCAAGATATCCTGCGCAAAATGAAGCTGAAAGAGATGCCCTTAAACACAATTTTTTATTCTTCGGAAAAAGATAAAATGATCTATTGAGTCCCTAATCAAAATTAAAGAATTTACCGCACCCTTTTCTCCTTGCTTTTTTACCCCTGTCTGATAGCTTCAGGGTCATTACTCTCCCATGGAACCTTTAAAATGATAAAAAAATTTAAGTACATTATTTATACCCGTCCCTTTATCTGCTTTTTATATTATTTCATACGTCTTTATACCGCGACCTTCAGGTTAAAAATTGAAAATGAAAAGAGCTGGCAGAGCATGCTCAATGGAAATCAGCCGGTAATTCTGGTAACCTGGCACCAACAGTTTTTTTCGGCCATCCGGCATTTTAAAAAATATGCCCGGTATAATCCGGGGCTGATGATTTCCAGAAGCCGCGACGGCGACCTTATTTCCGCCGTGGCCCGGCGTAGCGGATGGCGCACACCAAGAGGCTCATCCTCAAGGGGCGGCAAAGAGGCCATGGCAGAAATGATTACGCACCTCAATACTCATGGCTTTGGCGCCCATATCCTGGACGGTCCCACCGGCCCCATGGGCAAGGTCAAACCGGGCATCATAAAAATGGCATTGCAGACCAATGCCTTGCTGGTCCCTTTTTTTATCGATTCGCATCAGGCATGGTTTTTTAATTCCTGGGACCACTTCATGATACCCAAGCCCTTTGCCAAAGTCCGGCTGCGTTTTTTAGATCCCATCCATGTCTACGGGGAAAAAAATGAGGATTTTGAAGTCCTGCGCGAACGGCTTGAAACGCTTATGCGCCCGGGCCTCCACCCTTAATTCACATGAATGACAACAACCCCTCCCCGGTCATACCCAAAAGGCCTGAACACCCCGGCGTATGGGGTGGCGATACCTTTGTAAAACGTATTGAAGGGGATGCGGTACGAAAACTTCTGGTCCGGGTCAACATCCAGGATGGTGACAAAACCGGTTGACGGATCAAAGCCTCCCACAGGCGAAATATGGCGAATGTTCAATTCCTTTATAAACGCACCCTGGTCAAAATGGGCAATAATCAGACAACTATCGAAAAATTGAAATTTTTTAAGGTGCCCAAGAATCTGCTGCCTTACCCTGGCCCTGCTCTGGTTTAAGGAACCCTGGATCATTTCAACCTTTTTAAAGGGGATACCATAGGCCACAAGACTGTCTTTCACCACAGCCGAAAGAACCGCCAGCGGCAACCCCCGCCGCCCCTCGTATCCTTCCGGTTCCATGCGCTCTTTCCAGTGGGCTGTTCTCACTTTTTCCAAAATGGCCTGCTGGGTAACAGTCGGACCGGGGCATCCGTAACGCTCCCTTAACACATTGACCACACAAACCACCGACGCCACGGAACACGAAGATTCATGGTATTGTTTGACATGGTGGCGAAACAGGTCAGCCGGAAGGCCTGGCCCTTTGGACAGTCCTGGGGACGGAGTGATATGCCTTGCCTGGCCCGGAGCAAAACTGCCCGTGCGCGTCATCCAGTGAAAAAAATACCTGATCGCCAGGTAAGTGCGGACGATGCAAAATCTGAAAA
>NZ_DDYV01000283.1:8201-15785 GCF_002348205.1 Desulfobacter sp. UBA2225
TCGGTTTCCATAAACAGGGCGTCCGCTTTTATGTAAAGGGCTTCAGGCTCAAGGGCAATGGTGTCAAGGGTATTTAAGGTCAATTCAATGCCGGCGTTTTTTTTGACAAGATCCACCACAAAAACAGCCGTCTCTTCATAAGGGAAATAGACCTTCTCTTCAACATTATCATCTATGTTCTGGCATAAAAAATATCCCTTGTTATCTTTTTGGATGGATTGATTGAAATATTTTATAATTTTGGGGTGTTCCAGTTTCCCGTGCTCATTGTGCCAGCTGCCGTCGTTGTCCATCCAGAAAACGGCCTGCTCTTTGGGGATAATATTCTGTTTTCTTGTCCGGGTCATGGGCGATCCTTACGTTTGAAATTTAAGGTTTTCTTGTATCTGAAAACAAAAACAGATACAAGTGGCAAACATCTTTAACGATACGGAGAAACACCTTGTGATGACCCGCCATTTGGAAAACGGCCTTTCAATGCTGCCCCGCAAGGTAAAAGATCTTCCCGGCATTGCAGACCTGCCCGTGGTGTCTGTGCTGGGGCCGATGGACAAAGCCCTCGAAGAGAAACGTTATGCCCTGCTGGCAGCCCCGCCCGGCGCAGGAAAGACCACCCTTGTGCCCCTGGCGTTGATGAACCGACCCTGGTTAAAAAACAAAAAAATAATCATGCTGGAGCCCCGACGACTGGCGGCCCGGGCCTGCGCCGCCCATATGGCTGAACTTCTTGGGGAAACTGCGGGCGGGCGTATTGGATACCAGGTCCGCATGGAAAGATGCATTGGCCCAAAGACCCGGGTAGAAATTGTCACCGAAGGAATTCTTACCCGCAGGCTGCAGTCTGATCCGGGACTGCACGGCGTGGGGCTTGTTATTTTTGATGAATTCCACGAACGCCATATCCATGGGGATCTGGCCCTGGCTCTGAGCCTGGATGCGGCTGAAGGCTTTGCCGAAGACCTGCGCATTGCCGTCATGTCGGCCACCATGGATACCCGGGCATTGTCCGATCTTTTGGGAAATGCTCCGGTGATTTCATCCCAGGGCAAAACCTGGCCTGTGGAAACCATATATGTGGATCCGCATCATCAAACGATCCCATCCGGTTCAAAAATCGGATGGCCCGGTATTCTGCCCACCTGTCTGAATACCGTGGTCAAGGCTATGGAGCGCCATGAGGGAGATATTCTGGTCTTTCTGCCCGGTGCCGCAGCCATCCGGACCCTTGCTGAAAAATTGAATGAAAAATTCCAACAGGATCCTGCTGTAAAAATTATCTCTTTGTTCGGCAGCCTCTCTTTCAGGGACCAGAAAATTGCCATTGAGCCGGCAGCATCGGGAAACAGGAAAATCGTTCTGGCCACGCCCATTGCAGAGACATCCCTGACCATCCAGGGTATTCGGGTGGTGGTGGATTCAGGCCTGGTCAACCAGCCGGAGTTTTCACCCGGCCGGGGCATGACCCGGCTCGAAACCCGACCTGTGTCCAAAGCATCTGCAGACCAGCGCAGGGGCCGTGCCGGCCGCACCGCTCCGGGCATCTGCTACCGGTTGTGGCCCCAATATGTGCACCAGGGCCTTGTGCCGTTCAACCGTCCTGAAATCCTCAACGCGGATCTGGCCCACCTGGTCCTTGAACTCTCCCTTTGGGGGGTGCGTGATCCGTCCGAACTTAAGTGGCTGGACACCCCTTCTCCCGGCCCTGTTGCGGCGGCAAAGGATCTGCTTGTTTCCCTGGACGCCCTGGACCATGGGGGTGCAATCACTGCCCACGGCCGGGAGATGCTGGTTGCCGGCATCCATCCCCGGCTGGCCCATATGATTCTTCGGGCCAAAGAGATGGGTCACGGCTTTTTAGGGTGTTGTCTGTGTGCATTGGTTGAGGAAAAGGATATTATTGCCTTTGAATATGGTCGCCGGGACCCCGATATCCTACTGCGCCTGGAGATGCTGGCCAACCTGTCACAATCAAAAACGCAGAAAAAACATTTTCCCCACCGGGAACGGGCATTATCCATCCTGGCCCAGGCCCGGCGTCTTGCTTCACTGTTCAATATTCAAGGCCGGGACATGGATATGAATCCAGCCGGAAGGCTTCTGGCCCAGGCCTTTCCGGACCGGGTGGCGGCAAGGCGCAGTACCGGGTCTTTGTCCTTTCTCACAGCCAAAGGCAATGGTGTGTTTTTTGACACGGAAAACACCTTGTCTGGCCGTGATTTTATTGTGGCCGTTGAGGTAGACGGCCAGACAAAAAATGCGCGCATTTTTCTGGCCGCAACCCTGGATCGCGTGGATTTGGAAAATGATTTTTCAACGGAACTGGTAACACAGGACGTTGTGGCGTGGGACCAAGGGAGCGGCTCCGTAAAGGCCGTAAGGCAAACCCTGTTCGGCCGGATTGTTGTCAGTGAAAAGCCTTTACCTTCACCGGATCCGGAAGCGGTGAAAGCCGCCATAATCCGGGGAGTCAGGGAAAGCGGTCTTCAGAGACTTGACTGGCAGAAAAACACCATGAATTTCAGGCACAGGGTAATTTTTCTGAAAAATCTTGCCAATGCCTGTCCGGATTTTGCCCAGTTGCCGGATGTGGGGGATGATTCGCTGACATACGCCCTGGCAGACTGGCTTGGCCCCTTTCTTTGCGGGGTGACCTCTGCTGCCGGATTAAAGCGCGTGGATATAGATGCTGCCTTAAAAGCACTTTTTACCTGGGATCAGTTAAAAATGGTGGAGCGACACGCCCCCACCCATATCCGGGTGCCGTCCGGATCTACCATTCCCATACGGTATGCGGATAAAAACGGGGCGTTGGACTCTCCGGTGCTTGCGGTCCGAATCCAGGAAATATTCGGCATGGACGCCACCCCTGTAATTGCCGCAGGCCAGGTGCCCTTGACCCTTCACCTGCTCTCCCCTGCATCCCGGCCGGTCCAGATCACCACCGACCTTGCTCATTTCTGGGCACATACCTACCAGGAAGTAAAAAAGGATCTCATGGGACGTTATCCCAAGCATTACTGGCCCCAGGATCCACATACAGCCCAGGCTACGGCCAGGGCCAAATCCCCAAAGCCCAAGTAGTGTCTAAAAAAAAATGACAACTGATAAAAACAAGCGCCGACCACGGTTCAACAGCCGATACGGCTCCCTGTTTTCCAGGATCGGTTTTAAACTGATTGTACTGATTCTCTGTGTTCTGATGCTCTCCATGGGATCGCTGGCCTATCTGGCAACCGAACTGATGGTCGAATTCGGGGAGTACAGTGTCAGGATCAATGAAAAACACATCCGGGAAAAAACAACCCTGTTCCTCTCCCGAATTATGGAGGAACAGACCAGACGATATGAAAACAGTTTCAGTAAAATCAGTCTATCTTCGGCCTTGATTGCCCGCCAGGCAGCCCTCCTCCTGGATCAGAAGCTATTTTTAACCACCGAAGAAACAAAAAACCGATCTTCAAGCAGCAGTTTTCAACCGGATCTGTTCTTTTTTTCAGATAACCGTTTTTTTTCAAATCCAGCCTCTGACCCTTTTACCGTGCTGTACTGGGGAGACTCCCGGATTTCACCGGAAATCAAACAAGATATTTCTCTGATGTCCGCGATCTGGCCATTGCTGTCAACGGTCAAAGAGCGGACCCCGGAGTCCGAAGCCGTTTATGTGGTCACGGAAACCAGCTTCACGCTGTATTATCCCAACACACACATGGTGGAGAAACTCAAACCCATTCAGGAATACGAAATCAAAGACGGCATCTGGTACCGGATGGCCCGCCCGGAAAACAACCCCGGCCGGGAGACCGTCTGGACCCCGGTCTACCAGGATGAAGCCGGAAAAGGACTCATGACATCTGCCGTCACCCCCATCTACGGAGAATCCGGCGATTTTCTGGGGGTGGCGGGTATTGACGTCACCCTGGACCGGATGATCGAGGATATTCTGGGCAACCATTCGCCGGGACATGATCCGGGCACGGGCATGTTTTCATTTATTGTAGACCGCCAGGGGCGCATGATTGCCTTTCCCGGGGAGCAGTCAGCTGTTTTCGGCCTGCCCCCCCGGCCGCCGGATATCCGATACGGAGACCTGCTCGGACAAACCCTTCTGGACTCTCAATACGAGCCGGTCAGGAACATTGCCGGGGCCATTGCGTCAGAAAAACGAACCATTCACCGTCTGGAACTTGACCATGGTCCGATACTGCTGTCATCACGGGTCATTCCCTCGACCGGATGGCATCTGTGCATTGTCGTACCGGAATCCTTTATTTTGTCCTCGGTCAGGCAGACCCGGCAAGCCATTGAAGGGGCGGTGGACAACATGAATCTACGGTTCCGGGAAATGATCTTCATTTTTCTGCTGATCTGTGTGGTGTGTATTGTTATTTTTTTAAGCAAACAGGTCATCATCCCTATGAATCGGCTGATCCAGGGAGCAGGAAGGGTCAGGGACGGGGATCTGTCCGTCCGCCTTGAACCGGCCGGCAAGGATGAGATGGGCCGGCTGATTTGGATGTTTAATACCATGATCGGGGAACTGGAAAAATCCAGCCTCCGGGAAAAAGAACAGACCCGGGCCCTGGAGCAACGGGTCCGGGAAAGGACACAGGAACTCTACAATATAAACATCGAGCAGGCCCATACCCTGGCCCGGCTGGAAGAAGAGTCCCTGGAACGTAACGAGATCCAGAAGGAACTGAAAAAATCCCAAGCCCGATACAGGGATATTTTCCAGTATGCCGTTGAAGGCATTTTTCAGTCCACGCCGGACAACCGCCTGCTCAGCGCCAATCCGGCCATGGCCCGGATTTTTGGATTTGATTCACCGGAGCAGATGGTGGAACAGGTTACAAACATTGAGTCACTTTACCTGTATCCGAAACAGCGCCGGGAATTTATACGGATGGTCAAGGAGAAGCGGATGGTCTCGGGATTTGAAGTCCAGTGCTTTAGAAAGGACGGATCCGTGATCTGGACCTCGTTGAGCGCCCGGGCCGTATTAGATCCGGCGGGCGAACTGCTCTATGTTCTCGGATCCGGCGAGGACATCACAGAACGGAAAAAAGCCGACGCCGCCGTAAAACAAGCATCGGAACTGGCAAGGGAAGCCAGCCATGCCAAAAGCCGCTTTCTGGCCACCATGAGTCATGAAATCCGCACCCCTGTGAATGCCATTATGGGAATGACCGACCTGGCCCTGTCCACGGCGTTGAACCAGGAACAGCGCAAATATCTCAAGGTCGTTCATCACTCTTCGGAACACCTTTTGTCGCTCATTGACGACATCCTGGACATTTCCGCCATTGAAGCCAGAAAAGTGGAAATCGAACACCAGCCCTTTGATCCGAACCGGCTCATCACAGAGGTGGTGGATATGTTTTCAAATGCTGCGGCCCGGAAAGGCATCCATTTGTCCCATACGGTCGAAGGGCTGCCCAAAGGCCTCAAGGGAGACCCGGCACGGCTGCGTCAGATCCTGGCCAACCTGGTGGGCAACGCGGTGAAATTCACCCGGGAGGGATCTGTCGTCATTACCGCTAAACCGGCACCTTACGATCAGGAAAAAACAACCAGTGGAGCCGTTCCCATCCGTTTTTCCGTTCGGGATACCGGAATCGGGATCCCGGAAGACCGGGCAGACACGATTTTCCAGGAATTCACCCAACTGGAAACCTCTTTGTCCCGACCCTATGGCGGCACCGGACTTGGGCTGGCCATCTGCAAAAAGCTGGTGGATCTGATGGGGGGAACCATATGGGTGGAGCGTGGTAAACCTTGTGGGAGTATCTTTTATTTTTCAATCCGTCTGGAACCAGCCCGGCAGGAGGACATTCCCGTGCCTGTGCCGTTCCGGTCCGGGCAAAGGAACGACGAATCCGCCACGTCCCCAAAAAATGGAATTTATCTTAAATCCTGCCGCATCCTGGTGGCAGAGGACTTTGAAATTAATCAGGATGTGATCCGGCCGGTCCTTGAAAAACTGGGCATACGGGTCACCATGGTGTCAAACGGACAGAAAGCTGTACACGCGGTCCGGGACAATCAATACGACCTGGTTCTCATGGACATTGAAATGCCGGTTATGGACGGCCTTGAAGCCACACGGGAAATCAGAAAGATGGATGACCCGCAAAAATCATCCATCCCCATTGCCGCCCTGAGCGCCCATGCCCTGAAAGGGGATAAGGAACGGTTCCTGGCTGCGGGAATGGACGGGTACATCACAAAGCCGGTTCAAACCGGCAAATTAATCCAAACCATTTCACGGCTGCTCTCCCCCGGAAGGGATCATGAATCCCAAGGGGTGCCGGAACCGGAATATTTCGATCCCGACCGCGCCCTTTCCCTGGCAGATCATGATGATGAACTGCTCTTGATTACCTGCCGGTCCATTCTCACCCATCTGCCGGTCTACCTGGAAGAACTGGAGCGTACTGTGGGACAAAAAAACTATAAAGAGACGGCCCGCCTGGCCCATTCCATTAAAAGCGCAGCCAAAAGCATGGGTGCGGATAAATTGGCAGCCATGGCCTTTGAACTGGAGCAGGCCGGCGACAGACAGGATCAGAAAGAGACCGCCCGCCTGCTGGACGGTTTCAAACCGGCCGCCCTGGATATGCTGGCGCAGGTCTCTGCATTTACAGATAAAAGTGGGTCATGAAGTCACATGCACGACAGGAAATCATGATTTTGCGTTCTGAGCGCAACAATTAAAATTTAATTGCCTTGACATACTCACCGATTACTGTATACTTCTTAACTATTGCACTACTTTAAAGTGCTTGAGTTTCTTCCTTAGATATTTTCCCCGAGAAATCAGTGATTATTCTTTAAGATCGAGACGATTTATTTTTTATTTTTGTTTAGGAGAATGCTTATATGTCAAACGGTATAGTAAAATGGTTTAGCGAGTCAAAAGGTTTTGGATTTATTGAACATGCAGGTGGTGGCAAAGATGTGTTTGTGCATCATTCAGGCATCAATGCATCTGGCTTTAAAGTTCTCAATGAAGGTGATCACGTATCATTCGACATTGAAGAGGGTCCCAAAGGACCATCAGCTGCAAATGTGACTGTGATTTAAAATACCATTTTATCTCTGTGACATTTTAGCCCCTGAGTAGATTATTACTCAGGGGCTTTTTCATTTTCAGCTATTCTCAAATACAACCGCTCCAAAATTCCAAGATATATATCCAACATTAATAAGTCTAAAAAATTTTGGGATGTTGGATTTCATTGTAACCGCGCCATCGCCATTCTGATGGATGGCAGACGACGCCTGTTCGTACCATATTCATGTCAATATAAATCAGACAACTGACCAAAAGAGTTACACTCAAAAGACGTTAGCGGTATAAAAACAAGAAAATTAGGTACAGAGAAGAAGCCGCCTGCTGTTTCGGGGCAGACGGAAGAAATAGGGCGCATTCCCATTTTCCCGGTTATGCCGCCGGCACTGGATTATGCGTGTTTGCCATTTGTTTCAAGCAGTTCCAACGCCCTGCTTTATAAAATGATCGTAGCATAATCATTTTTTCTGCATTCTCCCGATACCAAAAAGTGCATGGACCTTTAAGACGTA
>NZ_DDYV01000345.1:0-5087 GCF_002348205.1 Desulfobacter sp. UBA2225
ATCTCCACCAACGGCACCCTGATCACCAAAGAGAAAGCAAAGCAGCTCAAAGAGGTGGGACTCTCCTATGTGGGGATCAGCCTGGACGGACTTGAAGCCACCCATGATATGTTCAGAGGCGTTCCCGGTGCCTATGAAAAGGCATTGCAGGCCGTTGACAACTGCCAGGAAGCAGGTATTAAGGTCGGACTTCGTTTCACCATGAATAAAAGAAACGTAAAGGACATCCCCGGTATTTTTGACCTGCTGGAAGAAAAAAATATTCCCAGGGCTTGTTTCTACCATCTGGTCTACTCGGGCCGCGGCCAGGAAATTGCCAAGGAGGATTTAAGCCACGAGGAGACCCGCGAAGTGCTTGACCTGATCATGGACCGCACCAGGGATCTTCACGATCGCAACAAACCCAAGGAGATCCTCACCGTGGACAACCATGCAGACGGGCCCTACCTGTACCAGCGCCTGCTCAGGGAAGATCCCAAACGGGCTGCCGAAGTGCTGGAACTGCTTGAGATGAACGAAGGCAACAACTCGGGTCGAGGCATCGGCTGCATCTCCTGGGATGGTGAAGTCCATCCGGATCAGTTCTGGCGGGAGATCAGTTTCGGCAACATCAAAGAGAGACCCTTCAGCGAAATATGGACAGATCCTGAAAACGAATTTTTGATGAAAATGAAAGAGAAGAAAAAACACGTAAAAGGCCGTTGTTCAGAGTGCCGGTGGCTGGATATCTGTGCAGGCAATTTCAGGGCCAGGGCTGAGTCCGTTGCCAATGATCCCTGGGATTCTGATCCTGCCTGTTATCTTACGGATGAAGAGATCAAAAAGGAGAATGTATAATGCTGTTTCCCGAATACAGGGGCAGACGGCTTCGGGCCACGGACAATTTCAGACGGATGATCAGGGAAACAAAGCTTTCCAGAGACGATCTGATTCTTCCCCTTTTTGCCGTTGAAGGCAAATCCGTTAAAAAGCCCATCAATTCCATGCCCGGGCAGTTCCAGCTCTCTATCGACCATATTGTCACCATGGCAAAGCAAGCCAAAGATGCGGGCATTCCAGGCATCATGCTGTTCGGGATTCCCCATAAAAAAGATTGCCTTGCCACCCAGGCCTATGCCCATGACGGCATCGTTCAAAAATCCGTCTCAGCCGTCAAAGAACAGGTACCGGATCTTACCGTCATCACCGATGTCTGCCTGTGTGAATACACGGACCACGGTCACTGCGGCATGGTTATGGATGACGGGACCATTGACAATGATTCCACCCTGGATCTGCTTGCAAAAACAGCCCTGTCCCATGTGCAGGCAGGCGCCGACATGGTAGCCCCTTCCGATATGATGGACGGTCGTGTGTCTGAAATCAGAGGCACCCTGGATGACGAGGGCTTTTCCCATGTGCCCATCATGTCCTATGCCGTAAAATACGCATCTTCCTTTTACGGCCCTTTCAGGGAAGCTGCCGAATCCGCACCCAAATTTGGGAACCGCAAAACCTACCAGATGGATCCGGCCAACGCCCTTGAAGCCATCAGGGAAGCCACCATGGACATTGAGGAAGGTGCAGACATCATCATGGTAAAACCGGCACTCTCCTACCTGGATATCATTTACAGGGTCAGGGAAGAAATTGATCTGCCTGTGGCTGCATACAACGTATCCGGTGAATATTCCATCATCAAGGCGGCTGAAATGATGGGATGGGTGGATGGCAAAGCCATGATCATGGAGACCCTGTTATCAATCAAACGAGCCGGAGCCGACATCATCATGACCTACTCGGCCATTGATGTGGCAAGGGAGCTGAACAACTGATGGCGCATCCCCATAAAATACCCCCCGCGGGACATGATGGTCCCCACGCCGGCGGTAAAAACAATACCCTGCGACTTGTGGCCTGGGAGACAACCCGTCGGTGTAATCTGACCTGCAAACATTGCCGGGCTGCTGCAGAAGATCATGTATACGACGACGAACTTACCACGGAAGAGTCTTTCAGACTTCTTGACCAGATCAGAGAGGTGGGGCAACCCATCATTATTCTCACCGGCGGCGAGCCGCTGCTCAGGGATGATATCTTTGATATTGCCGCCTATGGAGACAAAATCGGCCTTCGCATGGTCATGGCCCCCAACGGCACCCTGCTCAATGAAGACAATGTGAAACGTCTTATCAAAAGCGGCATCAAGCGCATTTCCGTGAGTCTGGACGGCTCGACAGCTGCCTCCCATGATGCGTTCAGGGGTCTTGACGGGGCTTTTGACAGGGCAGTAAACGGCATAAAAACCGCGAAGGCTGCCGGGCTGGAATTTCAGATCAATACCGTTATTACAAAAACCAATCTTAATGAAATTCCTGCCATCCTTGCCCTGGCAGAATCGTTAGGGGCTGCGGCCCACCACATTTTCCTTCTGGTACCCACGGGCCGAGGGAAATACATTGTGGATACGGCCATTGATGCAAAGGAGTACGAAGAAACCCTCAACTGGTTCTACGACCAGCGGGATAAAACTTCTTTGCAGCTTAAAGCCACCTGTGCGCCGCACTATTACCGGATTTTGCGCCAGCGCGCCAAGGCCGATGGCAAAAAAGTCAGCTTTGAAACCCATGGGCTTGATGCGGTCACAAGGGGCTGTCTTGCAGGGACCGGATTCTGCTTTATCTCCCATGTGGGCCGGGTACAGACCTGCGGTTTTTTAGACGTCACCTGCGGAGACATAAAAACCACGCACTTCAAAGATGTGTGGGAAAATTCAGAGGTGTTTAACAAATTGCGGGATTTCAACAATCTTGAACCCAAATGCGGCATCTGCGAATACAAACAGGTATGCGGCGGATGCCGGGCCAGGGCATACGAAGCCACCGGCAACTACCTGGCCCAGGAGCCCTTGTGCACATATCAGCCGCCCCGGCATTAGACAGCGTAAGGGACTCGGATAAATCGGCAATAAAAATGGGGGGTATTTTATCCGAGTCCCTATGCTTTAGTTCTATATCTTCAGCATTTATTTTTTCCCAAACAACTTAAACCCTTGTGGCGGTAACAGACCGTGTCAAAACAGGTTGTGTGGTAACGGTATGGGTATCGGTATGGGTATCGGTATCACTAATCGTTCATGTAATGGCGGATCGTGCCTAAATCGTCTATGTCGTGGTGGCGGTGGGCCGTACATGAATCCTCCATATGGCGGCGGACAGTGCATGAATCGTTCATCCCACGGTGGGGGTGGTGGCGGACCATGTCTAAATCGTTCATGCCTCGACGATGGATGTGCAGAGCTAATGGTTGGGAAAATCAAACAAGTCAAGATTATAACGACAAAATAGATTGATTTTGTTTTTTTCATTCTTTTCTCCTTTAATACAGAATTATAACCTGCCGGCAGCAAATCAATTGTTTGCTGCATCAAGCCAATATCAGACAATTCAAATGGCATACCAAAGGCAATAACATTATGATTTCAAAGATTTTTTTAAAAAAACACCCTTTTAATACACAAAGACCAGTTACAAAAAATGCATTTAACATTACAAAATGTTGCTGGTCGTAACCCAGCGCTGTCCAGTTAATTTTTACATGGTACAGGCCAGGAAAGTCTGATCATAGCCTTTGTTTGACAACATTTTGCACGCCAATCTCATCAATAATGGATAAAAGGGTGATTGACATGAAAAAAACAGTATTCATTGCGGGAATATTCCTTGCGCTTTTCTCATCACCGGCATTTGCGAAAGAACTGCAGGCATTAGACGTTATATCCAAGGCGTGGGATTACATGCGGGGAAAAACGTCTGTCAGTCAGGTAAAAATAACCGTGCATCGCACGGACTGGGAGCGGACATCGGTTATAAAGGCCTGGACAAGGGGAAGGGATGATTCCATTTTCCAAATCACGGCGCCCAAAAAAGACAAGGGGAACGGCACGTTGAAAATCGGCCGTGACATGTGGACATATAATCCGAAAATCAATCGGGTGATCAAAATCCCGCCATCCATGATGTCCCAGTCCTGGATGGGTTCTGACTTTTCCAACAACGATCTGTCCAAGGCGGACAGCATTCTCAATGATTATACCCATGAAATTGAGACCACCACCCAAGAAAACGGCATAACAGTCTATGAAATCAAATCGATTCCCAAACCGGGTGCACCTGTGGTAGGGCGCATTCCCATTTTTCCGGTCATGGTGCGGGCACTGGATTGTGCGTGTTTGCCATATGTTTCAGGCAATCCCAACGCCCTGCTTTATAATATGATCGTAGCATAATCATTTTTTCTGCATTCTCCCGATACCAAAAAGTGCATGGGCTTTTAAGACGTAAATTCACCACTCTACGAATTGAACTTTCAATAGCACCGCTGCCAATAGGTAAATTCAACACTTTTACAGTTAAGAAATCAAGCCTGCTTTCATTGCGCACAAAATAATCCCGTTCCGTCTTGATGGCCTTACTGTGTCTGCCTCGACAAAGCAGCTGGACGGCCTGGACCACGTCAACCGCTTTTCCTTTCAGCAGGAAACCTCGCTGTGTTGATACCCAGCGTTTGCGTTCCTTGGATGACCAGGTCTTCTTCAAGCCTGCAACTGTACCCAAATGCTCCACGGCATGGTAAAAATCAAGAAGTTNNTTGATCAGTCCGGGGATTCGATTCCAAATCCAATGTGCTCCATCTGCGACAAACAGCATCTTGTCTGACGCCTGAATATGAAGGGATCTCAAATAACCCTCTAACAAGTGAAAGATTCCATCCGGACCGCTGAAACAGCCATCAATAAATGGTGAGAAACTTTTTTCTTGTTTTCCCTGAGCATCCACCACATAAATAATCAAAAGCTTGGGCTCTCGCCACGCCCCACGAAATCGGGTTCTATCTTTTTGGGTCTTTGGGCCTCTTTTCTTCTCTCTTAGCCGTGTGCGCCCACCATCAGTGCTTATAACGACTCGCCGACCTTCAAGAGTATCTCCATCATTTAATGGAATTCGACTCGCTTGTTGCTCTGCTCTGGCCCGGTCTGCGTACCGATAGGTTAGTTTACGGATAACCTTTATATCCAACGTCATACCATGGTCACAAAGCACTTGACG